>JAOZTG010000270.1 GCA_029939235.1 Flavobacteriaceae bacterium | reverse complement strand
GGTTTTACTAAGTTTTTATTTTATTTAGAACATCAAATTCTTGAAGGCCACCCCTGACAAGTAATATCAAACAGTGTTTCACTATTTTTCCCATTAAATTCATGGTAGTACCGAATTGTTTTATAATATCAAGAAAACAAGTTCTGTTTTGGGTTAATTATGCACGTTTTTGTTGTTAAGTTTCTTCACCTGAATACTAAGAATCTAGAGTTTAATAAACAGATATGTCAAGATCTTCTGTAAGAATTTCACTGAATAAGGATAATCTAAGGAAAACACAAAGAAATGGTATCATAATATATTTAAAGATCTTTAAATGCATCGTCTAACCAATCCATACGTTTTATATACCAATTTTTTAGGTGATCAACTTCTTCTTTATGTGAGCCGAAAAACACAGGGTTGGGCCAAACATATCTTCCAAATAAATTCCATTTTTTATCATTTTCATACTGTGCCCACTGGAGTTGTAGAGCAAAAGAATCAATCTTTTCAATAATAAAACTTTGATTATTTCTAAAATGATTAAATCGTTCTTTTACTTTATTTTTAAAAACAGGATCTTCAAATAATCTTTTATACCAGTGATGATGCTTTACCCAAAAACCTTCAGGATGCTCACATTCGGAATAATTTACATTTCCAAAAGCAAGATCAAAATCCCAGATGGGACCCATTTTTATTTTTTCACCAGGAATTAAATTTAAGAAAATGCTTGAAAAATCTCTTGAATCCTGATTCTTTGTAATTTCATTGATTAAATACCAGTCAATAAAACTATCCACATCTATATATTTTGTATAACCTGATTCTGGATTATTAAAATCATCGCTCATCAAAACATTTTCAAATTTATTCAGTAGATCTTTGGCATATGTATATTCGCTGCTATCATATTCTAATTTAGGCTCTTTGATATTAATTAAAAATTTATTTGTTCTAAAAAAAACATCATCAGGATCCAGCCTCCCCAATTGATCAATTTCCATCAAATAACCTGTATCTCCTATAGCTACTCTATTATCACTCTCTTCTACTTTTTGTGAAATATTGTAAGTACCCATATATTCATCATTTACAACAACCTCTGCATAAGTACTTTGAGGAGTCCAGTCTAGCTGACTCAGATAGCCCAATTCAAAAGAAATTTTATTTCTTATTAATGATTTATCAGAAAATTCGGCAAGAAAGATCCATTTTTTATCTTTTGGCATTTCAAGGAATTCTGTTTTATCGGAAAACTTAAGTTGATATGGTTTTTTATCACTTACCCACCATGTTGAATTTCCTCTTCCTCTTATCTTCATTTCTAAAGGTGCCATATCCATAAAATCTCTGCCTCCATCAAGGTGAACATCACCTTTGCGATATTCTTCTTTAGAATCAATTGGAACGCCATCTATAGTATTAATATAAACAATTGGCAAGCCTGTAAAATAGGTTACATCAACTTCATTTTTGGTTATTTTACCTTTTGAGTTGTTTATAGTATAAGTTAAAATATTTGAAAAATCATTTGAGCTTATTCCGCTAACTTGCTGCTCATTGTTAATCAGAACTTCTGATCCGTCATATGTGAATGTAGCTACCATATTCTTTATGTCGGCTTGATATGGAAGTCTACCACTAATTTTATTATCCTCAATTAAGAATCCGTAATTATTATTCAGGCCTGGATTATTTTTATATAAGAAAGAAAATGTATTAAATTTCAGATCTTGTTTTTCATGGTCGGATATATTATCATCATCACTGCACGAAACCAATAACAGACTTGTAAGCAAGAAAATATTGAATACTATATTTTTAAAATTCATTATCTAAACCTTCATTATTTATTTGACCAAAGTACAATATTTTATGATAGATATTATTTTTTTCATGCATAAAAATCCTCTCCTTTTTATACCTTTTTCTCTGTAACTAATTAGCTTTTCTGGCATGCAAGTAGACATAATAACAAGAAAATTATTGGAGATGAAGACTGAAATACATTTAGAATAATCATCCTAAATGTTTTAATGTGTAATTTACCAAACCAGTATTTGTCTTTATACCTAATTTCTTATGGATATTTTTCCTGTGGGTGTCTATAGTAAATCTGCTTAATTCTAATTGTTGTGCTATTTGTAATGTTGTTCTTCCTATTGATATAAGTTGTAGAATTTCTTTTTCTCTTCTGGTTAATATATGTTCACCTGAATCATGGTCAGTATCAAACCATGATTTTATATCTTTAGGTAAATTTTTACTAAAGTAATACTCACCTTTTACAATAGTATGGATGGCTTGAACTAGCTCTTCTATTTCAATATCTTTAGTTAGATATCCTTTGGCACCTGCTTCTAACATTTCAATAACATCAGCACTTTGGTCGTACATGCTTAAAGCAAGGACTGGAATATTGGGATATTCTTTTGCTAATATTTTAGTAAGTGAAATACCATCAATAATTGGCATTCTAATATCTGTAATAACAATATCTGGCTTACAACCTTGTTCTAATAGTTTGATAATTTCAAATCCGTTTTTTGCTTCTCCTTCAATTGTTAGTCCAATTTTTTTTGATAAGATAGATCTCAATCCATCAATAAATATTTTATGGTCATCTGCTATTATTATTTTAATATTCATCTTTTTTGAATTAATTAATCAAATGATTTTATAAAGGTATATTCAAAGTAATGGTAGTTCCTACGTTCAAAGTTGTATCTATATCCATAGTTCCACCAATTTTATCAATACGTTTTTTTATGTTTTTCAATCCAAAACCGAAAGGAGTATTATTTTTACTAAAACCTTTGCCATTATCTTCTACAATAATACTTAGAATTTGATCATACTCTGAAAACTGTATAATAATTTCCGTTGCATTTGCATGTTTAATACAATTTGTTAAAAGTTCCTGTATTGTTCTAAATATCTGAATTTCAATAGTATTGCTAATATGTTTATTAACATTGACATTAATTACTTTAACTGATAAGGCATGAGAATCTGAAATTTGATTTGCAATAGATTGTATAGAGGGAATTAGACCCTTATTAATAAAAGCACCAAAGTTTTTTTTATGAGCTATAGTTCTAATTGCTTTATAAGTTTCGTCAGTAAGTTCTTTTAATTTTTTTAGGAGGGATCCACTTTCATCCTTGCTATTATATTTGATGTTTGCAATTTCTTCAACATACAGTTTTAGCGTGGCCATTTTACTTCCTAAATTATCATGCAAATCATTTGCAATTCTATCGCGTTCCTTTTCTTGTGCATCAATAAT
>JAOZTG010000106.1:5301-11260 GCA_029939235.1 Flavobacteriaceae bacterium | reverse complement strand
TTATTCTTTTTTGAAATAAGTGTTTCAATTTCGGTTGGACCTGCCCCGCTTGCTTTGTGTTCAGATTCTTCAGTGCTTAGTCTAAAAGTTTCAATTTCTTCAAACCCAACACATGAATTGGAAGCGCCAGTATCTAGGATGAACAAACCTTTTATTTTATTTATTTTGAGCTTGATCTCAAAATGATTGGTTACTGTTTTTTTAAGTTTGACCCTAATATATCCCTGGGCAAATAAAAAATCTTTTAGGTTATCCATATATTAGATAACAGATTTAAACTGATCTAAGAAACGGACATCATTTTCGTAGAACATTCTAATATCAGGAATTTGATATAACAACATTGCTATACGTTCAATTCCCATTCCAAATGCATACCCAGTGTATTTATCAGGGTCAATATTTACATTTTTCAATACATTAGGGTCTACCATTCCACAGCCCATAATTTCCAGCCAGCCAGTTCCTTTAGTGATCTTATAGTCAATTTCAGTTTCCAGTCCCCAGTAAATATCTACTTCAGCACTTGGTTCTGTAAATGGAAAATAAGAAGGACGTAATCGTATCTTTGATTTACCGAACATTTCTTTGGTGAAATATAAAAGAGTTTGTTTCAAATCGGCAAAAGAAACATCTGTATCAATATACAAACCTTCCACCTGGTGAAAAATACAATGTGCACGGGCAGAAATATCTTCATTTCTAAAAACTCTCCCCGGAGAGATCGTTCTTATTGGTGGTTCATTTTTTTCCATATAACGAACCTGTACAGAAGATGTGTGTGTTCTTAACAAAATATCGGGATCCTGTTCAATAAAAAAAGTGTCTTGCATATCTCTTGCCGGATGATATTCCGGTAGATTCAATGCGGTAAAATTATGCCAGTCGTCTTCAATTTCAGGACCTTCAGAAACTGTAAAACCAATTCTTGAAAAAACATCAATAATTTGATTCTTTACAATGGAAATAGGATGTCGTGATCCTAATTCAAGAGGTTCTGCGGGACGGGTCAAGTCTCCGTAAACATTACTTTCTTTTTTTGCACCTTCTAAAGAGCTCTTTAAATAATTGACTTTTTCAGTGGCAGCATTTCGTAATTGATTTAATGCCTGTCCAATTTCTTTTTTTTGCGAAGCCTCCACATTTTTAAAATCTGCAAAGAGTTGTTTTAAAATTCCTTTACTACCTAAAAAATCAATTCTAAAAGATTCTACTTTATCTAAAGCATCCGTATTAAAGTTATTGATCTCTTCAAGTAATTTGTTTATGTGATCCTTCATTTCCATTTTCAAATTAAACGGCAAATTTACATTTTTTTATTTTTTATTTATGAATTACTCATTAATATTTTAACTTGCATAAATAAATCAACTCAATCAGATTATGGCAAAAAAAGAGCTTCCGGATGTTAGAACGTATAATTTTGGTGAGGTTGCGTTCAATAAATTAATGCAAAACAGGATTTATAAAGTTCTTATAGTCTGTTCTAACTATGATTTTTATATGCTTGAAGAAGACGGTAGGATAGATGAACGAATATTTAATGAATATACAGCTTTAAGTTTGAGATATCCACCAAGTTTTATTCATGCAAATTCAACAAGTAAAGCTTTAAGGGTCTTAGAAACAGATAAAATAGATCTGGTAATTACCTGGTTGGATATTGGTAATTACAATGCCTTTAGAACTTCAAAAAAGATCAAAGAGAACTTCCCTCAAGTGCCGATTGTTGCAATAAGTCATTATTCTTCTGAATTAAGAAAAAAACTGGAAAATGAAAAAGTTACAGCAATAGATTTTGTATTTCACTGGAATGGAAATTTAGATATTTTCTTGGCTATTATAAAGCTTGTGGAAGATAGAATGAATGCCGAAAATGATATCAATAAAATTGGTATAAAAGCAATTTTGCTGGTGGAAGATTCTCTGCGGTTCTATTCAAGGTATATACCTCTCATGTATAAGGTATTGCTAAAACAAACAAGCTCATTAATGTCAGAAGGACTGAATGAACACCGTAAAATGATGTTGATGCGAGGGAGACCGAAAATTTTACTGGCAACAACCTATGAAGAGGGATTAGAATTATTCGAAAAATATAAATATAACTTATTAGGTGTAATTTCGGATGTAAGTTATTTTAGAGAAGGCAAAAGAGATAAACAAGCAGGCTTTCATTTTTTACAGTATGTTAGAAAATTCAAACGTTATTTTCCGTTTTTAGTACAATCCTCTGAGATAGAAAATAAAAAACGGGCTCTTGAATTAAAAGGAAAATTCTTATATAAGTATTCGGAAACATTGGGAGATGATATTAAAAAATATATTACAAAGTATTTTTTATTTGGTAATTTTGAATTTTGGGATCCAGTTCAGCATAAAATAATAGCTGTCGTCAAAGATTTAAATGGACTTCAAAAAACTTTAAAAACAGTTTCTCTTGATTCTATTCAGTACCATGCTGAAAGAGATGAATATTCCCGCTGGTTAAAATCTAGGGGATTATTTCCTTTAGCAGATCTGTTTAGCCAGGTTGAACATAGTGATTTTGATGATGTTGAACAAATAAGGCAGTTTTTGATAAGTTCGATCAGAGCTTACAAAATAAATCGTTCGAGAGGAGTTATTGCAAAGTTTGATAAAAACAAATACGATGAATACCTGGGTTTTGCAAGAATAGGTGATGGACATTTAGGTGGAAAGGGAAGAGGTTTAGCCTTTATTGATTCATTTCTAAAGCGAAATAAATTATTTAATAAATTTGAAGGTGTTCATATTTCCATACCTCGAACAGTGGTTTTGAGTACAGAGGTATTTGATGAGTTTATGGAAGAACATGAACTTATTCAAATTGCTGCAAAATCAAATAACGATGAAGATATATTAAATAAATTTATATCAAAAGCACTTCCTCAGTGGGTACTTGATGATCTAAAGGTGCTTTTAGATTTTACAGAAACACCAATTGCAGTTAGATCTTCAAGCGTATTGGAAGATTCACATTATCAGCCTTTTGCAGGTGTTTTTGCTACTTATATGATTCCCAATACAGATAAAGAAGAAATGTTGGAAATGGTTAGTAATGCCATAAAATCGGTGATGGCATCTGCTTTTTTTCAAAGTAGTAAATCCTATTTAAAAGCATCATCTCACACCATTGAAGAAGATAAAATGGCAGTAATTTTACAGGAAGTAATAGGTAAGCAATATAAAGATGTGTATTATCCGAATATATCCGGAGTTGCCCGCTCCATCAATTTCTACCCTATAGGAGATGAAAAATCTGATGAAGGAATTGTGAATATTGCACTTGGATTGGGCGAAATAATTGTTGGTGGAGGTAACAGTTTAAGATTTTCTCCTTTCCACCCAAAGAAAGTTTTACAACTTTCTTCTCCCGGTTCTGCTCAAAGAGAAACCCAAAAGTATTTTTATGGTTTAGATATGGATCCAAAGGCGTATAAAGTATCTACCAGTGAAGCCGTAAATAAGAAGAAAATCACTTTGAGAAAGGCTAAAGATCACGGATCGTTAAAGTTTGTTGCATCTACATATGATCTGCAAAATAATATTATTCGCCCGGGTGTTTTACATGATGGTATCAGGATAATCACTTTTGATAATATTTTAAAATACGAGAGTTTTCCTTTGTCTGAAATTTTACAAAATCTGTTAAAAGTTAGTCAACGGGAAATGAGAAATCCAATTGAAATGGAATTTGCAGTAAATTTGGATGTTCCAAAAGGCAGTCCAAAGGTTTTTAGTTTTTTACAAATTCGTCCTATTGTTGAAAGTACGATGGTAAATAGTGTATTGCCTAAGAATTTTGATATAAATGATACGATCATTTATTCAGAATCGGCTTTAGGTAATGGAAATTATGAAGGTATTTATGATTTTGTATATGTAAAACCAGAGACTTTTAATTCGGCAAGTACAAGAGAAATTGCATTGGCTGTCGAAAGAATAAACGAAAAATTTATTGAAAGAGGAAAAGATTATATTCTGGTAGGTCCTGGAAGATGGGGGTCAAGTGATCCATGGTTGGGAATTCCTGTTATATGGTCACAAATATCTGCTGCAAAAATTATTATTGAAGCAGGACTTCATGATTTTAGAATTGATCCGAGTCAGGGAACACACTTTTTTCAGAATCTTACTTCATTTAAGGTGGGGTATCTCACTATAAATCCTTTTATTGATGATGGATTTTTTGACCTGGATTATTTGAATGCCCAGAAATTTGAATATGAAGACGAATATTTAAGACATATATGTTTTGATAAACCTTTAAATATCATCATTGAAGGAAAATCAAATAAAGCAGCTATTTTTAAAGAAAGTTATACAAAACCAGATAATAAAAACAAATTAGAAGCGTCAATGGATGATTTGCCACCTGATGGATTTATGTGATAAAAATATGCTCTGATTCACTGTTAGTTGGAGAAAAATTTAACTATTCAGATAATATGGCTTTTTTTTTATTGAAAACATAAAATAAACTTTATTATTTTTAATAAAGTGTAAAAAATATCTGTAATTTTGCAGTTAGAAAATTAAATCAATTTATTAATTATACATCAATAATAATTATGAATCCAAATGATATTATAAATAGTCTGGAATCAAAACATCCTGGAGAAAAAGAATATCTACAGGCTGTTCACGAAGTGTTAGAATCAATAGAAACAATTTACAACGAAAATCCAATGTATAAGGCTGCTCAAATTATAGAGCGACTTGTAGAACCGGATCGTATTTTAACTTTTAGAGTTGCCTGGACCGATGATCAGGGTAATGTTAAGGTTAATTTAGGGTATAGAGTTCAGTTTAACAACGCTATTGGCCCATACAAAGGAGGTTTGCGCTTGCACCCAAGTGTTAATTTAAGTATCCTTAAATTTTTAGGATTTGAACAGATCTTTAAAAACGCCTTGACTACCCTGCCAATGGGTGGTGCAAAAGGAGGTTCCGATTTTAATCCTAAAGGAAAATCAGATAATGAGATCATGCATTTTTGTCAGGCATTCATGCTTGAATTATGGAGAGTAATCGGACCAAATACGGATGTGCCTGCAGGAGATATTGGTACAGGAGGTAGAGAAATAGGTTATTTGTATGGAATGTACAAAAAACTTCAAATGGAAAATACAGGTATTTTAACCGGTAAAGGCCTAAATTGGGGAGGAAGTTTAATTAGACCTGAAGCAACTGGATTTGGTGCAACTTATTTCACCAATGAAATGTTAAAAAATAATAAGGATACATTTAAAGGTAAAACGGTCACTGTTTCCGGTTTTGGTAATGTTGCCTGGGGTGTAGCTTTAAAGGTAGTTGAAATGGGTGGTAAAATAGTTACTATTTCAGGGCCAGATGGATATATTCATGATGAAGCTGGATTAGATGAGGATAAGATAGAATACTTGTTAGAGCTTAGAGCATCAAATAATGATATAGTATCTCCTTATGTAGAAGAATTTCCGGAAGCAAAATTCATTCCAGGTAAAAAACCTTGGGAAGTCCCTTGCGATATTGCGATGCCTAGTGCCATTCAAAATGAATTAAATGGTGATGATGCAAAACAATTAATAGCAAACGGAGTTAAATATGTGGCTGAAGTTTCTAATATGGGATGTACTCCTGAAGCAATTGCTGAATTTCATAAAAATAAAATACCATTCGGACCAGGAAAAGCCGCTAACGCAGGAGGTGTTGCGGTTTCTGGTTTAGAAATGTCGCAAAATGCAATGAAATTGAACTGGTCAAATGAAGAAGTTGATAAAAAATTACATGTTATTATGAAATCTATTCATGAAGCATGTATGAAATACGGAACGGAAGAAGATGGTTTTGTTGATTATGTGAAGGGAGCCAATATTGCCGGCTTTATAAAAGTTGCTGATGCAATGTTAGACCAGGGCGTGGTATAACAAATCAAATAAGATCAAAATAAAAA
>JAOZTG010000106.1:0-5201 GCA_029939235.1 Flavobacteriaceae bacterium | reverse complement strand
AAAAAACCTTTCGAATTTTCGAAAGGTTTTAAGTTTAATTTTTCTCAGTTTTATGAGATAATTAGTTTAATTTTTATTTTGCAGCTCTCATATAAGCAGCTAAAGCACGCAATTGATCTCCGTTAAGATCTTTTACAAAACCATCCAGGTTTGCTTTCATAATAGCTACCTGACCAGGATCTGTATCAACAATTGCTGCAGATTCTCCTTTTAAGAATTGAACGATATTTCCTTTTTTCTCATCATAAATTTTTACGATATCCTTGATAGAAGGACCAACAATTTTTTGGTCTAACTGGTGACAGGAAACACATGTTTTTTCAGTAAACAATTGTTTTCCTAAAGTTACTTGATCTCCAACCTGTGTGGCTTCTGAAGCAGCTTTTTCAACAGTAGTTTCTACTTCTTTTTTAACTTCTTCTTTTTTTTCTTTTCCGCAACTTACTAATAGTAAAGCGAAAATAACAAGTGGCATGATTATTTTTTTCATAATATAAATTTAAATTGGTTAAGATTAACGAGCAAATTTATTATAAATTACTTAAAAAGTAATATTTAAATTGAAATAATTAATAGTATTCTGCAATATTTAATGATAAAGCTAAAAAAATATTAAATTTGCACTATATAAAATAAGCAATGTTAAGTAAATTAAAAATAGTCAATCAAAGATTTGATGAGGTTTCAGATTTGATTATCCAGCCGGATATTATCATGGATCAGAAGCGCTACGTCAAACTGAATAAAGAATATAAAGATCTAAAAAGTCTTGTTGATAAAGGAGAGGAGTACAAATCTGCTATTTCAAATTTAGAGGAGGCAAAAGAGATCATTGCAGATGGTTCTGATAAAGAAATGGTTGAAATGGCCAAAATGCAGATGGAAGAAGCAAATGAAGTCATCCCAAAACTGGAAGAGGAGTTAAAATTGATGTTGATTCCAAAAGATCCGGAAGATGCTAAAAATGTTATTGTTGAAATTCGTGCCGGTACCGGTGGTGATGAAGCAAGTATTTTTGCGGGAGATCTGTACAGAATGTATACAAAATTTGCTTCTGATAAAGGATGGAGAACCGAAATAGAAGATATAAGTGAAGGTACTTCGGGTGGTTTTAAAGAGATTATCTTTAGTATTACCGGTGATGATGTGTATGGTACGATGAAATTTGAATCGGGTGTGCATCGGGTGCAGCGCGTTCCTCAAACAGAAACACAGGGAAGAGTGCATACTTCGGCAGCAACTGTTATGGTATTGCCAGAGGCAGAAGAATTTGATATTGACTTAAAAACGAGTGACATACGTGTAGATTATTATTGTGCATCCGGTCCTGGTGGTCAATCGGTAAATACTACATATTCAGCTGTGCGATTAACACATGAGCCTACCGGAATTTCAGCACAATGTCAGGATCAAAAATCGCAACATAAGAATAAGGATAAAGCAATGAAAGTGTTACGATCCCGTATTTATGAAGTGGAACTGGAAAAGAAATTAAAGGAAGATGCTGCAAAAAGAAATTCTTTGGTTTCCAGTGGTGATAGGTCTGCAAAGATCAGAACCTATAATTATCCTCAAGGAAGAGTTACGGAGCATCGCATCGGACTTACCTTATACGACCTAAGTAATATTATCAATGGAGATATCCATAAAATTGTTGAAGAGCTTAAATTGCATGAAAATGCTGAAAAGTTAAAGGCTACTGATGAGGATTTGTAGAAAATAAAAATTATACTGGCAAAGTCTCTGACTTTGAGACATAATATCATTCAATAAAACAAAAAAAAATCCTGAGCAAACACTCAGGATTTTTTATATAAGCAAGAAATTTATAATTTATTTTACTTTTTCAACTATTGCTTTAAAAGCATCTGGGTTATTCATGGCTAAATCGGCAAGAACTTTACGGTTCAGGTCAATATTATTAGCTTTTAATTTTCCCATAAATTGAGAATAAGATAAACCGTGTAGTCGGGCACCAGCATTGATACGCTGAATCCATAGACCACGGAAATTTCTTTTATTGTTTTTTCTGTCACGGTAAGCATATGACATAGCTTTTTGAACTGCATTTTTTGCAACCGTATACACGTTTTTACGTCTACCAAAGAAACCTTTGGCTTGTTTTAAAATCTTTTTTCTTCGAGCCCTTTTGGCTACTGAGTTTACTGATCTTGGCATTTCTTTTTAATTTTATTTTGTGTTAGGCAGATTGTTTAAATCATTTTTGAGCACTAACACAGGGTTAATAATTACCAAATAAACTTTCGTTTATTTTAATGCTAATTGTTGTTTGATATTCGCTGCATCTGATTTGTGAACCAAACCATCATGAGTTAATTTCAATTTTCGCTTTTTGCTCTTTTTGGTCAAAATGTGACTTTTAAAAGCATGCTTTCTTTTAATTTTACCAGTACCCGTTAATTTAAAACGTTTTTTTGCACTGGATTTGGTTTTCATTTTTGGCATCTTCTTCTCTTTTACTCTTGCTTATAATATTATGTGAAACTTAATTTTGAGAAGTTTTAAAACGAACTCAAAATTTAAGTTGAACTAATCCCGCCATTTAGCGGGATCTAATTTGTTTACACTATTCTAGTTTAATGACTATTAAATTTATCTATTTCTTCTTTTTTGAAGCAATAAACATAGTCATTCTTTTTCCTTCTAATCTTGGCATTTGCTCTACAGTTCCATAATCTTCCAGATCCTGTGCCAGTTTTAATAATAAGATCTGCCCCTGATCTTTAAAAATAATTGATCTTCCTTTAAAGAACACATATGCTTTTAATTTAGCTCCGCTTTCTAAAAATTTGACAGCATGTTTCTTCTTAAATTCGTAATCATGCTCATCTGTATTAGGGCCAAATCGTATTTCTTTTACAATAACTTTAGTTGCTTTTGATTTTAAGACCTTATCCCGTTTTTTTTGTTCGTATAAGAATTTCTTATACTCAATAATCTTACATACAGGAGGCTTGGCTTTTGGAGAAATTTCAACCAGATCCAATCCCTGCTCCTCAGCTATTTCCCTTGCTTTTCTAATTGGGTATACACCAACTTCAACGTTGTCACCTACAAGGCGTACTTCAGGCACATCAATTTTATGATTGATCTTGTGTTGATCTTCTTTAATTACCCTCCAAGGCTTTCTTACGCCTCTTTTTCTTCTTATTGCTATAACTGTAAAATTTAATCCTTACGGAATTGTTAAACTAAAATTGTTTTAATGTTTTATCTATTTCTTTTTGGATGATCTTTGAAAATTCTTCTACTGTAAATGTTCCTAAATCACCTTCTCCATGTTTTCTAACCGAAATCGTTCCTTCTTTTTCTTCGTTTTCACCGATAATTAACATAAACGGAATCTTGTTCATTTCAGCATCACGAATCTTTCTGCCAATCTTTTCATTACGGTCGTCAACGAGGGCGCGAATTTCGTAATTTTCTAGCAAATTTAAAACTTTTTCTGTATATATTTCGTATTTCTCGCTGATTGGTAGTAAAATAGCCTGTTCTGGCGTTAACCAAAGAGGGAAATTACCACCTGTATGCTCAATAAGAATAGCAATAAATCTTTCCATTGAGCCAAAAGGAGCACGATGTATCATTACCGGTCTGTGTAATTGGTTATCCGATCCCTTATAATTCAGGTCAAAACGTTCAGGTAAATTATAGTCAACCTGAATGGTTCCTAATTGCCAGCTTCTACCCAAAACATCTTTTACCATAAAATCAAGTTTCGGACCATAAAAAGCAGCTTCACCATATACGGTAACAGTTTTCAATCCTTTTTCTTTGGTAGCCTGGATGATCGCATTTTCTGCTTTTTCCCAGTTTTCGTCACTACCAATATATTTTTCTTTGTCCTCCGGATCACGTAAAGATATTTGTGTTGTAAAATCATCAAAACCTAATGAGCTGAACACATAATTTACAATATCTATTACAGCTTTAAATTCGTCGTTTAGTTGCTCTGGAGTACAAAAAATATGTGCATCATCTTGTGTAAAACCTCTAACACGGGTCAATCCGTGAAGTTCACCACTTTGCTCATATCGATAAACAGTACCAAATTCAGCAAATCTTACAGGAAGATCTTTATAGGAATACGGTTTAGTATTAAAAATTTCACAGTGATGCGGGCAGTTCATAGGTTTTAATAAGAACTCTTCATTCTCTTTGGGAGTATGGATAGGTTGAAAACTATCTTCACCATATTTGGCATAATGACCGGAAGTTACATATAATTCCTTCTGACCAATATGTGGTGTGATAACCATTTGATATCCGGCTTTTTTTTGAGCTTTTTTCAAGAAATTCTCTAAGCGCTCTCTTAAAGCAGCACCTTTTGGTAACCATAAAGGTAATCCTTGTCCTACTTTTGAAGAAAAAGTAAAAAGTTCCAGTTCTTTACCTAATTTTCTATGGTCTCTCTTTTTAGCTTCCTCTATTAAAGCTAAATACTCTTTAAGTTCCTTTTGTTTAGGGAATGATATGCCGTAAACTCTGGTTAATTGCTTATTATTTTCATCACCTCTCCAGTAAGCTCCGGCAACACTCGTTACTTTAACAGCTTTTATAATTCCTGTATTTGGGATATGGCCACCTCGGCACAGATCGGTAAAATCACTGTGATCACAAAAAGTAATTTCTCCGTCTTCAAGATTTTCGATCAGCTCCACCTTAAAGTCATTGTTTTCGTCCTTATAAGTTTGTAAAGCTTCTGCTTTAGATATCGATCTCTTTTTAAATTCAGATTTTTGTCTGGCGAATTCCAGCATTTTATCTTCGATCTTTTTAAAGTCATTTTCTGAAATGCTCTCACCTTCAAAGTCAACATCATAATAGAATCCATTTTCAATAGCAGGACCAATGGTTAATTTAGCATTTGGATAAAAGAATTGGATAGCTTGTGCAAGAATATGTGCAGATGAATGCCAGAAAGCTTTCTTCCCTTCCGGATTGTTCCATGTAAATAAGGTTAGTGATCCATCTATTGTCAAAGGTGTTGTAGTTTCAACAATTTCTTCATTAAATTTAGCAGAAATGACATTTCTTGCTAATCCTTCACTAATATCTTTAGCAACTTCGATTGGAGTGCTGTTTACCGGATATTCTTTAATACTTCCGTCAGGTAATGTAATCTTGATCATATTTCTTTTTTATAAGGCTGCAAAGATACATATCACAAATTAATTATA
>JAOZTG010000105.1 GCA_029939235.1 Flavobacteriaceae bacterium | reverse complement strand
AGCCACAAAGGCTTTTTACTAAGTTGCACAAAGTCCACATCCTTTTAAAACAAAACCAAATCATTCTATTCTATCAATACCTTTTTAGGACCCAGTCTGAAATGATGTTTAAAGCAACAGGTGAAAAAGTCTCTTCAATAGTTGCATATTCACTAAAGCTACCTGTTTTAGAAGTTTGAAATAAATGATTTAGATCTTTTAACTCCATTATTGTTACATCTTTATTACCAGCTTTTTTCAAACTGTTCTCGATCCCAGCAAGGTTTATTTTTGGTAAAACCTGAAAATCTTTTTCACCGTTCATTGCAAGTACGGGACATTTTACTTTACTTAAATACAAATCAGGATCAAATTTTATAAATTCTATCATCCATGGTGATGCGATAGTTTTCACTTGTTTTTGGATATTTTTCCCCGTTAACTGATTTTTTAACAAACCCGATGATGAATTTTTCATTTCATTTAATAATCTTGTAATTTCCTTATCAGATACCTCTCCCTTATAACTTTGACAAACATCATAGATCTTACCGGAATATTTTTCACTCAACGCAATTTCATTTTCTGTTACACCAGCCAATTCATAGGCTTTTCTGGTTTGGGTTAGTAAAACATCTTTCCCTGTGATTCCGGGACCGGCCAATAATACACAAAAAGAAATATTCTCATTTCTGGCAGCTACAATGGGAGCGATCATTCCTCCTTCACTATGACCAATCAATCCTATTTTTTTAACATCAAGAACATCTTCTCTTGTTTTTAAATAGGCAACTGCAGCTTCCACATCCGTTGCAAAATCAAAGGTTGTTGCCAAACCAAAGTCACCTTCAGAATCTGCAACGCCCCTATCGTCATATCTCAATACGGCAATTCCATTTCTTGTAAGATGATCAGACAAAACCAAAAAAGGTTGATGACCTAATAGTTCCTCATTTCTGTTTTGTGGACCAGATCCTGAAATTAAAATAACAACCGGAGGATCTTTTATTCCTTTTGGAAGTGTTAAGATTCCTGCTAATTTGATATTTCCTGCCTTGGAATTTTTAAAACTAATTTCTTCTGATGCATAAGGATACGGTTTAGAAGGTTCCTGAGGTTTTTGCTTAGATATATAGTTTCCTCTAACTAAATTCAACGGAAATGCCATTCCCCCCTGAGTAAAGGTTCCTTTCACTGTATCATTTTCAAAAGTCCCGCTATAAATAACAAAAAGTTCGCTCATCACAATCTCCAATTCATTGTTTTCAAAACTTGTACTATCTGTGGCCATACCTTTTGCTCCTTGCACAGGACTATCCATCGTAGAAATATAAACCTCATCCTGTTGAACAATATGAAAAACAATTGGCAATTCTTGAGAAGGAGCTTTTAAAACACCATTCCACGTTCCTTCAATTTCCTGTGCAGAAACAAAAGATATACTCAAAAAAAGTAATAGATAAATTCCTGATTTCATATTTTTCCTGGTTCTCATCCTTTTAAATTTTAATTATTCATAATTTTTGGTAACAAGCTCATATAATTCTTCATATTGTGGTAATATTTTTTCAATAGTAAAGTTTTTTGAAAACGACAAAGCTTTATCTTTAAATTGATTCAATCTATCTTCATCTTCTAAAATATAGATAGCATTATTTGCCATTTCGTCTATTTCACCAACATCACTTAAAAAACCAGTTTTTCCATATAAATTTACTTCGGGTAAACCTCCTGTATTTGATGATATTACAGGAGTTCTGGCGGCCATTGCTTCTAATGCAGCCAAACCAAAACTTTCAGTTTCAGAGGGTAATAAGAAAAGATCACTAAAACATAAGATCTTTCTAACTTCATCACTTTTTCCCAAAAATAAAATTTTATCTTTTATACCCAATTCTTTTGCAAGACGTTCTGCCTGCTCTCTTTCCGGCCCATCACCTACCATCAATAATTTTGCTGACATTTTTTGCTGAATTTTATCAAATATCTTTATGACATCATTGATCCTTTTTACCGGACGAAAATTACTCACATGTGTAATAATTTTTTCATCCGGATTCGCTAAGGTCTCCCGTATGCAATCTTCATCATTCCAGTCTTTTTGCATTTCAAAATCTACAAAATTATAAATAACCTCTATCCGATTATAAATATTAAATAAACGCAAAGTATCACTTCTTAAACTCTCGGAAACAGCAGTGACAATATCAGAATTATTAATGCTAAACTCAACAGCTGTATTGTAAACAGGGTGACTTCCCACAAGAGTGATATCAGTTCCGTGAAGCGTAGTAATAATAGGCAGGGTAATTCCCTTTTGTTCCAGCATTTGCTTAGCCATATATGCCGCATAGGCATGTGGAATTGCGTAATGTACATGTAATACATCCAGCTTGTATTTCTCAACCACTTCTACCAGTTTGCTTGATAAAGCCAGTTCATAAGGTTGATAATGAAACAATGGATAATCCTCCATAAACACTTCGTGAAAATGTAAATTTGGATTTAAAAAATCTAATCTTACCGGCTGGTGAGAAGTAATGAAATGCACATCATATCCTTTGTGCGATAAGGCTATTCCTAATTCAGTAGCTAAAACACCACTACCTCCATAAGTTGGATAACAAACAATTCCTATATTCACTTTTTATATTTTATTATGGTTCTACTATTATTTTGATGGATAAATCTCCACAATTGGTTTCCTTATCTATTTAAAATTGTTGTTTCAGTCGTTAGCAATTCATTTACTTACCATTTTTATGGTAAATTTTTTAATAAGAACTTTTTTACATTTTCACCCATGATCATTTCAATCTCATTCTTGGTAAAATTCAATTTCAATAATTCCTCAACGATCAATGGTAAACCTGTAATATCAAAAGGCGTTGTTACTGATCCGTCGAAGTCTGATCCCAGAGCAACATATTCAACACCAACCAGATCTGATGTATATTTTATAGCCTTCGCTGTTGCAGCTGCATCCGTACCACAAACGGCCTGTTTAAACATGGCAATACTAATGATTCCCCCTGTATTTGCAATCGCTTTTAAATGCTTATCAGATAAATTCCGAACATTATCACAGGTTCCTTTCACACCAGTATGAGACGACACAATGGGACGATCGGTTATATTTATGATATCATCAATGATCTGTGGTGAAGCATGCGCCACATCAATGATCATATTCAATGAAATCATTTTTTTTACAACTTCTTTACCAAAATCTGACAATCCGTTTCCGGATATACCATGAGCTGAGCCACCTAATTTATTATCAAAGAAATGAGTTGGTGCCATCATTCTAACTCCATGATCAAATAACACCTGCACATTTTCCAGTTTTCCATCCAAAGCATGGGCTCCTTCTACACCCAAAAATCCGGCAGCAATACTTTTATTCAATTTTCGATCGGTTAAATATTTTTCAAACCCAGAGGAAGAAGTAATAACTCTAAATTGAGAATCAGATCTTTTTGCAAACTCAAACAAACTTTCGCATTGGTAAATTGCCCGTTTTGTTAAACTATTAGTAGGCCTGCCCTGCACCAGATAAAGCGCTGTAATATTATCGGATTCACCGGTATTTTTATCAAAATTTTGTCCTTTAGGAGATTTTGTAACAATAGTAAATGATTGTAATCCAACATTTGCCTTTATTAATTTTGGTATATCAACCTGACCAAAATCATTATCATTGAGCAAATTACGTTTCCATAACAAGGCATCACAATGCATATCTGCAACAAAATCTAAGTTGCTATAAACACTTTGCGCCTGATCGGAAACATGGTACGGTGCTTCAACCCGAATTTTATTATGTGATTTATCAACTATTTTAGGAACAAATAAAGTTGCCAGAAAATAGATCAACAATAAAACGACTATAGTCAATCCTATTATTTTTAAAGCTTTTTTCATTTTTTAGAATTTATTAAAAATTGTATTTTTGTCACTTGTAAAAATATAATTTTTAATGGAGTTTGAATCCTTTTTATCATTAATTTCTAATTTAGACAAGGGAAATCTTGGGGGGTTTCATTCGCATATAAAAATGATCCCTAAAGAAAGAATAAATTTCTCTCCGGAAAAAATATTGCAATCAAACCCTAAAAAAGCAGCAGTTCTGGCTCTTTTTTATCCTGATTTGAATAAAGAAACTAAATTTTTATTAACTTTAAGGGCAAATTATGGAGGAACACATGCATCACAAATAAGTTTTCCGGGAGGAAAATTTGATGATTCGGATGTAGATTTGAAAAATACTGCTCTACGTGAAACTTTTGAAGAAGTTGGAATTGAAAGCAACAGGATCGAAATTTTGAAACAGATGAGTGATACATTTATCCCTCCAAGTAATTTTTTAGTCAGTCCGTTTATTGGTATTCATCACAATACCCCAATTTTTAACTTCAACCATGAAGTAGAAGCGCTCATCGAGGTTAAATTATCTGATCTATTAAATGACAAAACAATAGCAATTAAAAAATTATCAACAAGCTATATGAAAAATATTGATGTACCTTGCTTTATATTAAACAATTACACAGTTTGGGGTGCAACGGCAATGATATTAAGTGAAATAAAAGACCTGCTAAAATCATTATAATCAATATTTTTTTTATGTTTGTCGTGCAAATTAATTAAAATGGCTTTATTTAAAAAGGATGTTTTTGGAAATTCATTGTTTCTAAAGAAATCTCTCATTCGTATATTGGGATTGATTTCGCATAGAAGATATCGTGGATTTAATCAACTACAAATTGAAGGATCTGAGATCATTCGTGATCTACCTGAGAATAATGTTTTGTTTGTAGCCAATCATCAAACATATTTTGCCGATGTAACAGCCATGTTCCACGTTTTTAATGCCTCTCTTAGCGGAAGAGTTGATAATATTAAGGATGTAGGATATTTATGGCAACCTAAAATGAATCTCTATTTTGTTGCAGCCAAAGAAACGATGCGATCTGGAATACTTCCAAAAATTATGGCATACGGAGGTGCGATCTCCATTCAAAGAACATGGAGAGAAAAAGGAAAAGATGTAAAAAAGCAAGTAAAATTATCTGATATATCTAATATTAGTATGGCTTTACAAGACGGATGGGTTATTACTTTCCCTCAGGGAACCACTACTCCGTTCAAACCTATAAGAAGAGGAACTGCCCACATCATAAAAGAAAATAAACCTATTGTAATTCCGATAGTTATTGATGGTTTCAGAAGATCTTTTGATAAAAAAGGACTCATGATCAAAAAAAGAGGAATATTACAATCTATGGTAATAAAAGAGCCTTTGGATATAGATTATGATAATGATTCAATTGCGAATATTGTTGAAAAAATTGAATTTGGTATTGAACAACATCCTTCTTTTTTAAAAGTTACTCCTGTTGAAGATTACGATAAACGAGAAAAAGAGCTCAACAAACAAAGAGAATTTTGGGATATGTATTAATCCCATTTTTTTTAACTTTGCATATCAAACAATAATTTTTAATTTACTTTATTCATTATGTCTCGCTGGTTGATATATATTGGAATATTATTTGTTATTGTCGGTTTGATCATAAAAATTGCTCCCTGGCTGATCAACTGGTTCGGAACACTACCCGGAGATATTTTTTATGACAAGGGAGATACAAAAATATTTTTCCCGATAACTTCAATGCTTTTAATCAGCTTTGTGATTAGTATGATCTTCTGGATCATTAAAAAGTTTTTTGATATATAACTGAATTTAAGTCTTTTATAAAGCTATGGACTAGATTTAACAAAGTATTTAACTCTTTCTTTTTTACATAAATTATTTTGATAGATTTATTATCTTTATCAAAAATATTTATAAATGACTATCACACAATTAAAATATGTTTTGGCTGTAGCTGAGTTCAAAAATTTCACAAATGCTGCAGAAAATTGTTTTGTAACACAACCAACTCTTTCCATGCAAATTCAAAAACTGGAAGACGAATTAAATGTTATCATATTCAATCGAAAAAAAAAGCCAATAGAATTAACTATCATTGGTGAAAAAATAATTGAACAGGCCAAGCTAATTATAAATGAAAGCAACAGGATCAATGATATTGTAGATCAGGAAAAAGGTTTTATTGGTGGTGAATTTAAACTTGGTATCATTCCTACGATCATGCCTACATTGCTCCCTTATTTTTTAAAGAATTTTTTAAATAAATACAAAAAAGTAAAATTGATCATTCAGGAATTAACCACTGAACAGATAATCAAAAAAATCTCTGATGGACATCTGGATGCCGGTATTGCTGCCACTCCCCTAGAAAACAACAACATAAAAGAACGCCCACTTTATTACGAACCTTTTGTTGGATTTGTTTCACCGGATCACAGGTTATATAAAAAAGAATTTATCTCTGAGCAGGATCTGGATATCAATGATATATTATTATTAGAAGACGGGCATTGTTTTAAAAATAGCATCATAAATCTATGTCAGAGCTCTTCAAATATTGATAAGATACAATTTCAACTGGAAAGTGGAAGTATTAAAACATTGATCAAACTTTCAAAAGATGGCTTAGGTATGACCTTAATACCCTATTTACATACTCTGGATCTATCAGAAGATGATCATAAATATTTGAAACAATTTAATAACACCGTTCCCGCTCGTGAAGTGAGTTTGATCTATCATAAATCACAATTAAAAATGCAAATGATAGAAGCCTTGAAAACTACTATTGATGGAGTTATTCGTGGTGCAATTTCTTTTCAGGATGTAAAAATAATCAGCCCGTTAAATAAAAAAAAGGAGTTAAAATAACTCCTTTTATTGTTTAATAACCGACATACATACATATAATTCAGGCTTGTTTCTTGTAAATTGCACCAGCCAAATCCTCAATTCTTCAATTTCAAATGGTAACAATCTGTTTATAGCCTTTTCCAGTTCTTTGCAAAATAACTCCGCATCGAAGCTCACTTTTTTTAAAACTGTTTTAGTATACTCAAATATTGCTCTTGCCATATTTTATTATTTTAAATACTTATAACGGTGATATTAGTTACATATTACAAAAATATACGGTAACATTACAATTTTGTTGAAAACTTTTTCCTACGAAAAAAAATCTTATCCTTTGAGTTTTTCTAATTTTCCCAATAGTTTAACTGAATGAGATTTCAAATCTCCTTCCAATCCTTTAAAATGTTTTTTTAAATTATCAACATCTTTTTGATTCAATTTTGCAATTAATTCATCAAAAATTGTAATTGCTTCATCAATGATCTTTTCGGCTTTGGCAGATAATTTTTCGTCTGCTTCAGATTGAAAATTATAAACTTCTTCAATTACTTCTGATAATACTCTATTAATATCTTTTTTAAATTTTTTTGTGCTTGCCATAATTCAATTTTATTTTTTACAAATTTATAATTTTTATATGATATTTTTGATATAAAAACCAGGTTACTTTCATTCGTGTTTTAATTCCTTTATTTATGTAAAAGCCCTCTATTAATCAAACCTTTTAAACAATGGTAAAATATATGCCAAACATAAAATATCCTTTATTTAACAACCTCATTTCGAGCATTATTTTTTATTAGTATTGTAGAACTTATTGGCCTTGACCAAATCTTCAGGAGTATCGATTCCCACACCCATAAAACCAATTTCTGCCATCTTTATTTTTTTCCCATATTCTAAAAAACGAATACCCTCAATTTTCTCGGTAGCTTCTAAATATCGCATTGGCAAATTATAAAAATCTAATATGGCCTGCTTTCTAAAAGCATAAACTCCAATATGTTTAAAATATTTTAGTTTTACATCCTTATCTCTTGGATAAGGTATTGGAGATCGGGAAAAATACATGGCAAAATCATTCTGATCAACTATTACCTTTACATTATTTGGATCTGTAATATCTTTCCAGTCTGGTAATTCCTGCATTAAGGATGCCAGATCGATCTGTTTTGCATCATCTCCTTTGAACACATCCAACACTTTCTTCAAAGGTTCCTTTCTTACAAAAGGTTCATCTCCCTGTATATTTACCACAATATCTATATCTAAATTTTCTACAGCTTCTGCAATTCTGTCTGTACCACATTCATGCTCTTTTACACTTTTAATCGTTTTGCCTCCATGTTTATTGATAACATCTATGATGATATCATTATCAGCAACTACATAAACATCATCAAATAAATTGGTTGCCATTGTTGCCTCATACGTACGTACAATTACAGGTTTTCCTCCCAGATCAGCCATCAATTTACCAGGAAATCTTGTTGCTCCATAGCGGGCAGGTATCATTGCTATTATTTTCATTATAAATAGGTTTTATTACTTTGATAACTTCTCTTACTGCTTCTTATAATATGATAAAATTGTAACACTGAAGAGGATTCTAAAATTCAGATATTGAAATTCAATATTCACTTAATAAATGATATCTTCTATCAAGAGATATAAATTTCTAACAATTCAGAATAACCGCTAGATATTATTTCCAATTTATTAATTTTAGCAGGCACCAAAATACTTTCACCGTAATGTAATACTTCTTCAAAACCATCTCCTTTAAAATTCACGGCATCACCTCCTACACACATATAGATCACAAAAGAATCTTTATTTGCATTATTGATATTTAATACCTTATCCAAAGCAATATAGTTAGTCGTAAAATACTTACAATCAACAGTATTTACTATATTATTTATTTCTTTTGTATAAGTTGTTTTATAATCATTTTTTACAGAATAATCAATGGCATCAAGAGCCTCTTCCGTATGAAGATCTCTAGAATTTCCCTGATCATCTTTTCTGTTATAATCGTATATTCTGTAAGTAAGATCACTGGTTTGTTGGATCTCTGCCAAAAGAACCCCTGCACCTATTGCATGAACTAAACCGGTAGAAATAAAATAAATATCTCCTTTATCTACCTGATCCAAATTTAAAATATCAAGTAAAGTCTTGTTCTCTAAATGCATCAAATACTCTTCTTTACTCACTTCTTTATTAAAACCTACAATCAAATTACCACCCTTATCAGCCTGCATCACATACCACATTTCCGTTTTTCCAAATGAATTATGTCTTTTTTTTGCCAGCTCATCATTAGGATGCAATTGAATGCTCAATGGTTCTTTGGCATCAATAAATTTGATCAATATGGGAAATTGATTTCCAAATTGCTTATAAACCTTATTTCCAACAAGGTCACTTTTGTAGGTTTCTATTAATTCCTTTAGGGTCTTTCCTTTTAAAAATCCATTAGAAACTACTGAAATATCACCTTCATGATCCGATATTTCCCAGCTTTCTCCAATATTTTTCTTATCGGTATTTTTCTTAAGCATTTTTGTTAATTTTTCTCCGCCCCATATTTTTTCTTTTAAGATGGAATCAAATTTTATAGGATAATTTATGCTCATTAGTTCATTTTTTTTATAATTGATAGTGATTTGGTAATATGTTTTTTAGCATCGGTCATACTATTAAAAATATGCACAACAACACCTTCTTTATTAATAATATAAGTAACTCTCCCTGGAACTAAACCTAAAAAACTTTTCGGAACACCAAACAATTTCTGTACTTTTTTATCAGTGTCAGCCAAAAGCGTAAAAGGCAAATTGTACTTCTCTTCAAATTTTTTATGTGAAGCCACATTATCAGAACTTACACCAATCACTTTTACATGTAGATCGGTAAAGATCTCAAATTCATCCCTAAAGGAACAAGCCTCGGTTGTACAACCCGGAGTATCATCTTTTGGGTAAAAATAAATAACCAGTACTTGTTTACCACGGAAATTATCAATATTAAAATCAACATTATTCTGATCTTTTAGTACAAAATCAGGAACCTTGTCACCAACTTTTAATTTATTTGTCTGACTCATCACTTTATTAAATGTAAATATAGATAAAACGGAAACCAATAATATTACAAATACTTTTTTCATGATACAAATATCATCATTTTATTATAACCTCCGTTCAACCTAAGATTTAATTTACAGACGGCAAACAAATATTAAATCTAACGGAGGTTTATAGAACATAAAATTTTATTAGCTTTGATTTTAAAAAAAATAGGATGAAGAATTTTATAGAAAATCTACCCAAAGCAGAATTGCATTTGCATATTGAAGGATCTTTTGAACCTGCTCAAATGTTTGAAATTGCTAAACGAAATAATATCCAAATTCCATATAAAACTGTTGAAGAAATTGAAGAAGCCTATAAATTTGACTGTTTACAGGATTTTTTAGATATTTATTATCAGGGAGCAAGTGTATTAATTCATGAACAGGATTTTTATGATCTAACGTACAGTTACCTGAAAAAATGTGCGGAACAAAATGTAAGGCATACAGAGATCATGTTCGATCCACAAACCCACACCGAAAGAGGAATTACTTTTAAAACAGTTGTTACCGGAATTTCTAAGGCCTGTGAGGATGCAAAAAAGAATTTGAATGTATCTTCCTATTTGATCATGAGTTTTTTAAGACATTTATCAGAAGAAGATGCTTTTAAAACATTAAAAGAATCTCTTCCTTTTAAAGAAAAGATCAAAGCAGTAGGATTGGATTCTTCTGAAAAAGGAAATCCACCTTCCAAGTTTAAAAATGTATATAAAGCTGCTATCAAAGAAGGGTATATTCCTCTTGCCCACGCAGGTGAAGAGGGACCTCCGGAGTATATTTGGGAAGCACTGGATATTTTAAAAATAAAACGTATCGATCACGGTAACAACTGCTTGCAGGATGATAATTTAGTAAAAGAGATCATTCAACAGGATATTGCCTTAACCGTTTGTCCGCTTTCAAATACAGCTTTACAGGTAGTAAAAGATCTAAAAGAACATCCCTTAAAAAAAATGATGGATCTGGGTTTAAAAGTAACAATCAATTCTGATGATCCTGCCTATTTTGGAGGTCAGGTCAATCAGAATTATATTGAAATTCAAAAAGCTTTGGGTCTTAGTAGAGAAGATCTGGTCATATTGGCTAAAAACTCATTTCAATATTCTTTACTGTCTGAGGATATGAAAATGAAAAATATAAAATTAGTAGATGATTATTTTGAGATTAATAAAGAACTGTAGCCTAAATTTTCAAATATTCATTTCTTTTGTTTTTGTAACTATTGTTAATCAGCAAGTACTTTTTATTTGTACATTTGATATATAATCTCAAAACAATTATTATGAAACGAAATTTATTATTAGTAGCAGCTATTTTAGTTGCAAATTTTTCTTTTGCACAGTTCTATATTTCAGGAAGTGCAGGATATG
>JAOZTG010000104.1:1908-11314 GCA_029939235.1 Flavobacteriaceae bacterium | reverse complement strand
AAGGCCGAGATAAACGAAGGTTTGGTAATCAGGAGTTTACTTTTGTAAATGACGGATTAATAAATCAAGTTTAGCGAAGAGATTGGTGTTTTCCTATAGCCACTATTTATAGTTACCACTATAACTCATATTACTTCTGCTGTTGCTTGACACTGTTAAATTGGCATTCTTATTTCCATACAAAGTTAAAGTAAAATCAAAATTTTCTGATTTTTCTTTAGCACTGAATTTTATGGTTGCCAATCTTTTTTTATCATTGAATTTAACAGAATAATTATCAATTGCACCTTTGAATTCAATACCTCCATTTCCTCCAAAACCAACACTTCCTGAATGTGCAGTACCAAAAAAAGGCAAATAAATATCTGTTTCCTTATTGTCAATTTTTAAATAATTTGAATTGCCAATTAAGTTTATTCTTTTACCTTTATATGTAGTTGCCCATTCAGCTTCAAAATTTATTTTATTTGAATCTACAAAATCCTTTAAAGAAACATATTCTACAATTTCTTTTTCTTCCTTTATCTTCTTTTTTTCTTTTCTGCTTTGAGCAGATAGAGGAATGATAAATGATAATAACAGAATGGTTAAAATTATTTTTTTCATAATTATTAAGTTAAAAGATTATTTTTTGAACAAATCATCGTGTTAAAACTATCAATCTTCCTTCAATAATAATACCAGAAAACCCAAGATGGTCTTTTATCCATTGAAAAGTTTCCTTTTGATATAGAAAAACATGAGTAGGATCTGTTTTGTAATACCATGAATCAAAATTTGAACCGTTAAAAATGTCAGTCATACAAATTAATTTTCCGTTAGGTTTTAATATTTTATACAAAAGCTCAAATTCCTTTTTTGGATTATAAAAATGTTCAATTACCTCACAGGATGTTATAAAATCATATTTTTTGTTTAGTACTGTTTTATTGTTAAAAAAAAGAGGATCGTATATTTCTATATTAAAATTATCTCTTTTTAATATTTCAGAAATTACGGGAGTGTGTCCTGCACCAAAATCTAAACCTTGATGTGTTGCATTATAGTGTTTTTTAACTTCTGAAAGAATTGGATCGGCAAAATTTATATAACCTAAATCATTGATATGGTTTTGATGTAAATAATACCTATCTTTTTCTTTATGTTTATTTAATAATTCACTGGAGTCTCTATAGATCCCTTTACAAACACTGCATTGGTAAAAAGTATGTTTGTCATCATGATAAAGTAAAAGCCCTTTGTTTGAGCAAAGAGGACAAGCGAGGATCATTTATTGTACTAATAATTTGGTTTGCATTGTTTTATTATCACTGCTAAGTTTTAAGAAATAAAGACCTGGTTTAAAACTACTTGTGTCAATTTTAAGAACAGATGTGTTTTTTTCTTCTTTATTAAGAAGGATCTTTCCATTCAGATCAAAGATCTGGTAAGTTAAATTTGGATTAATTTGATTCAGATTGATAATTAATTCTTTGGAACTTGGATTTGGGTATACTACAATATTATATTTGCTAAAAAGTTCAACCGGCAATGTGAAACTGGATGAATTTGCACTTATAATACTGTTTATTAGTGTTTTGTCAATAGAATAGGCGGATATTTTAAACCAGATGTCTTCGCCTGTATTGATATCCGGATTATCCCAAAGATAAGAAGGATCCTCAATTCCTTCAGCAATAGTTTTAAAAGTTTGTTTGTTATCAATACTATAAGAAACATCAAATAATAAAGGATTTCCTTCATCTATATTGTTAACGTTCCATGTGATATGATCAGATGAATTAAAAGTACCATTGATAGGGTGGAAAATACTTATGTCTGGTTTCTCATAAGTGTGTAAAAGTTCAGCAAATCCTTTTCCGGTAACGGCTATTCCATTAACAGTTCCTTCAATTGTTGTAGCTCCTTCATAAAACCGTATAGGTAATTGAACCTCTGAATCATCATGCAATACAGAAATTATCAGGTCAATATTGTTCGTATTTGAAGTTAAATGCCATTTTTTTGAATAGCAATTTTCAAGATCTGGGGTGTACTGAAATTCTAAGCGTTCTAAATTGAAATCTTTGGTTGTATATTGTGTTTCTTCATCTACATAAGCAGATAGGACGCGAAATTTTAAGTTATCAGGAATCTCATTATTAAAAGTAAATATATTCCATAAATTGATATCCATTCCATTTGAGAGCTGCAAATTAAACCATTCGTATCTTTCGTCATCATTTCTATTAAAAGTTCCATATTGTCGATCAATCCATGAAATGCCTGTGATATTCTCATTAACTCCATCAAAGTCAATGGTGCCAGTTACATCATTCATAGTTTGAGAATAGTAGTATGTATGACTTGTTGTACCTTGATCTAATTTTCCATCACCATCTAAAATAAGAGGGTGTTTGACAGTTTTATATTCAAAATTTATTTCTGTATTAGCAGACGAGGCACTTATCACATATTCAAAAGGAATGATCTGATTGCTCGTACTAAGTTTGTTTTTCCAGATTTCCGGTTTATTTAAAGGATAGTTTGAGACTTTTATATTTAATGAATCAGAAGATAAAATATCATATTTTACTGGTTGAACATCGAAGAAATGTTTCCCTGTTTCATCGTTTGTTACATTAAAAATCCTAAAACCGTCAAAACCAGATCTCGGACCGTAAAAATAGGTAAGCATGTAGCTATAGTTTGTTCCTGTGGTTTCTCCAGTTACATGACCTGTTGTATACCACCATTCTGTTTCTTCTGAAGGATGCCTGCCTTCATCTTTCGAAAAAGATATCAAACTTTCTGTTGGAGTATATGGATATGTTTTCCATTCTTGTGCAAAGCTATCCATAGACAAAAGAACCAGCAATAAAAAAAATGATCTTTGAAATTTCATAACAATTTAATATAAAGAAAACATAAATTTACGAAATATATATGGAATGGTAGGATTTAGATCTTAATTTGGCTAATCCTCACAAGTGTGATCACAGAATTTTTTTAAAACAATGATCAGATCTTCTTTATTCTCAAAATGACTCATATGTCCATCGGGGAACTCATGAATAAATACAGGTGTATTGTTAGTTTGATCAATGAGTGGTTGATATTCCAAAGCAGGATCCTTTTTACTTATGATCATTAGAATGGGAAAATCTGTTGTTTGTAAAATAAAAGTTCGGTCTTCTCTTATTTTCATACCTTCCAAAGCTGCAATAATTCCCTGCCGGGAAGTTTTCAAAGCTTCTTTGGTGATTAATTTGATCTCAGGAATAAATTTTGTTCTATTTTCTTCTGAAAATAAATTAGGAATAGCAAGTCGGACAAATGTTTCCGGGTATTTTTTTACAGCTTTTATGGTGCGATCTCTTGTGATTTTTTTTTCTTTGTCATCTGGCTGTGCGGTGGAATTCATTAAACATATTCCTTTTATATTTTTTGGAAATAATTCCGCAAGAGCGAGAGAAACATAACCACCCATACTATGACCAATTAAAACATATTCACTTAATTTTAAATGATCTAAAACAAATTTCACCATTTTTGCCTGATCTTCCATACTGTGGATATATCCCAAATTTCCTGTTTTGCCATGCCCTAAAAGATCAATACAAATTACCTGGTGATTTTTTGCTAATGGCGGATAAATTTCATTCCACATTTCAATATTCTCTAAAAAACCATGTAATAAAACAATTGCTGAGCCCTCGCCATAGGTTGAAAAATGAAGGTTTATATTTTTATAACTTAAATTTTTCATAACCATATTATTTAAGGCAAAATTACTGTATATTTATCAAAAAAGATCATTAAAAAGATGTTTAAAAAAATAAAGAGCAGTAATGTATTTTTTGTAATACTTCTGTTATTTTTATTGATTTTTATAGCCGTGATGCGTTATTTGGATAGTTTTTTAATTACGCAAAGCGCACCCAATGGTATTATTTCTTTTGAACTGGCAAAAGAGAGTTATGTGGTATTAGAAATAATAAAATCATGGGATACTACTGCGAAATTTGCAGCAGGGCTAAGTGTGGGAATTGATTTCCTTTTTTTGATGGTTTATGCAGTGTTTTTAACATTATTATTCCTAAGAATTAATAAAAAATTACTGAAAGAAACAAAAAGAAATTTTAATTGGTTTATTCTTTTTCTTCCAATTCTAGCTGCCTTTTTTGATATTTTAGAGAATATGGCAATGATCAATATGTTGCTTGGTGATATCCAATTAAAATGGAGTTTGATGGCATTTTACTTTGCAATAATAAAATTTATAATTTTACTAATTGTAATTGGTTATATCTTGGCAGGAGGGATTATTTTAGTGTTTAGAAAGAAAAAATGACTGGAAATATACAGGGTTTCACTTAAGTGAAACCCTGTATAGAGATTTAATGATCTCTTTTTTTTGCACTTGCCATCAAGTCTTCAATTTCTTCTACTTCAATAGGAATATTTTTCATTAAATTGATTGGTTCACCTGTCTTTTGGATCACATAATCATCTTCAATTCTAATACCAAGATTTTCTTCTGTAATATAAATACCGGGTTCAACCGTAAATACCATTCCGGCTTGCATAGGTTCTGTCAAAATTCCGTAATCGTGTGTATCTAATCCCATATGATGGGAAGTTCCGTGCATAAAATATTTTTTATAAGCCGGCCATTTCTGGTCTTCATTTTTTACATCTTCTTTGGTGATCAAACCTAAACCAATTAATTCTTCCGTCATTATTTTTCCTACTTCTACATGATATTCTGCCCAGACCGTTCCAGGAACCAGCATTTTAGCAGCAGCTTTTTTAACTCGTAAAACAGCATTATATACATCCTTTTGTCTGTCCGTAAATTTTCCGGAAACGGGAATACATCGAGTCATATCACTGGCGTAATTTGCATAACTTGCTCCTACATCCATCAATATAATTTCACCATCTTTACATTCCTGATTGTTTTCGATATAATGAAGAACACAGGCACTGTAACCTGATCCTACAATTGGCGTATAAGCAAAACCATCGGCGCGATTTCTTAAAAATTCATGAATATAGGCGGCCTCAATTTCATACTCCCAAACACCGGGTTTTACGTAATCTAATATTCTTCTAAATCCTTTTTCCGTAATACCACAGGCTTGTTGGATCAATGCAATTTCTTCAGGTTCTTTTATAGAACGAATTCTTTGTAAAATTGGCTGACTGCGTAAATATGTATGTGCCGGATATTTGTTCTTTAAACCTTTGATAAAACGGGCATCACGGGTTTCTGTTTCAATATTTGCACGGTAGTGCTCATTGGTATTTATATATACATTTTCAGCCTGTGTCATTATTTCGAACAAAACTTTATCCATATCCTGTAGCCAGTATACTGTTTTAATTCCTGAAGTTTCAAAGGCTTCCTCTTTATTCAGTTTTTTACCATACCAGATTGCAATCAAATCACTGGTTTCTGTTAAAAATAATATTTCTCTGTGATCTTCTTTTGGGCAATCCGGGAAAAGTACCAAAACACTTTCTTCCTGATCAACGCCCGACAAGTAAAAAATATCTCTGTGCTGTGCGAAAGGAAGAGTACTGTCAGCACTTATAGGATAAATATCATTGGAATTAAAAATGGCCATGGAATTTGGCTTCATTGCTTTTGCAAATTTCTTTCTGTTTTTTACAAATAGTTTATTGTCAATTGGTGCATATTTCATGATGAAGATTTTTATAAATTAAGTTGAACAAAACGATATGAATTTTCGTATTGTAAATATACATAAACTCAATGTAAAAATTTATACCAAGTTTACCTTTGATATCTTTTAATCAATTGTTTTTTTTACAGAGGAAATTTAATGATTTGTTTATAAACATTACAGATAAATTGGAAAATCCGGCTAACTGTCTAATACTTTGTAAGTATTATTACATAATAAATTTAGTTAATAAGTGATTTGTGTAGTCATTTTTAGTAATTTTACGCTAGAAATTTTAATTTATGGATACATTTAAAAATATAGAAGAAATATTAGATTTTGCAATTGAGAATGAGATAATAGCGGCTGAATTTTATGATAAATTATCAGATCAGGCGAAGTCAAAATCTATGAAGGAGACTTTTGAAAAGTTTTCAAAAGAGGAAAGAGGGCATGAAGCAAGGTTAAAAAAAATAAAATCAGAAGGTGTTTTTAAAGCCCAAAAGGAAGATATTTTGGATATGAAAATGAGTGATTATCTTGTAAAAAGTAAGACAAAAGGAAAAATGACCTACCAGGATGCTTTGATCTTAGCTATGAAAAGAGAGAAAGCTGCATACAAATTATATAAACGTTTGGCAAAATCAGCACCAACAAAAGAATTAAAAATTATTTTTACAAAGTTAGCTACCGAGGAGGCCAACCATAAAATGAATTTTGAAATTGAATATGATGATTACATTTATATAGATAATTGAGTTCTGAGTTTAAGTTTAATGTTTGAAAAAGCTCGTTTACCAACCGTGTAAATGAGCTTTTTTTATTTATATTTATGCAAAAATATAATTTCCATAATATGAAAAATATTTACACACTTCTGGCTTTGAATATCATTGGTTTTCTTGGTTTTGCACAGGAAACCATTGTGCAAAATATTAAATTTACTTCTATCGGACCGTCAGTAATGAGCGGAAGAGTAGTTGATCTTGATGTGAATGTGAATAACCCAAATGAGTTTTATGTTGCATACGCTTCGGGAGGGTTGTGGTACACTAATAATAATGGTACAACTTTTACCCCTGTAATGGATAACGCATCAACACAAAATATTGGAGATATTGCTGTAGATTGGAAAAAAGGAACCATTTGGGTAGGAACCGGTGAAAATAATTCATCACGATCTTCTTATGCCGGAATTGGGATTTTAAAAAGTGAAGATAAAGGGAAAACCTGGCAGAATATGGGTCTAAGAGATTCACAGCATATTGGCAGAATTATCATCAATCCTAATAATACAAATGAAGTGATAGTTGGGGTAATTGGACATTTATACACTCCAAATGCTGAACGCGGAATTTTTAAGACTACCGATGGTGGGAAAACATGGAAAAAAACTTTATTTATTAATAATGATACGGGAGTGATCGATATGGTTTCTGTTCCGGATAATCATAAGATCCTTTATGCTTCTGCCTGGGAAAGGGAACGAAAAGCATGGAACTTTAATGGAAATGGAAAAGGATCTGCAATTTATAAAAGTATCGATGGGGGAGATTCCTGGAACAAAATAAGTATTAATAATGGATTCCCGACAGGAAGTGGTGTTGGTAGAATTGGCTTAGCAGTATTTGATAAAAATACAATTTACACCTTATTAGATAATCAGGATAGAAGAGAAAAAGACAAGGAGAAAAAAGAGGATTCAGCGAACCTGGATAAGATGGATTTTATTAAAATGGATAAAGAAGCTTTTTATAAGCTGGAGGATAAAAAATTAGAAAAGTATTTGCGAGATAATAGTTTTCCTAAAAAGTATTCCGCTAAAAGCGTAAAAAAATTAATGAAAGAAAATAAGATATTACTTTCTGATATTGCTACTTATAATGAAAATGCAAATAATGATCTGTTTGATACTCCAGTAAAAGGAGCTGAAGTATATGTAAGTAAAGATGGTGGGAAAACATGGAATAAAACACATGATAAATATGTGGATGAATTGTATTTTTCTTATGGTTATTATTTTGGTGAGATACGTGTGCATCCAAAAAATAAGAATAAAATATTTATTTTGGGAGTACCCATTTTAATATCTAATGATGGAGGAAAGAATTTTAAATCTATCAGTAAAGAAAATGTACATGCAGATCATCAGGCTCTTTGGGTTAATCCAAATTTAGAGGGGCATTTAATTGATGGTAATGATGGAGGAGTCAATATTACTTACGATGATGGTGAAAGCTGGATTAAAAATAATCAGCCGGCAGTAGGTCAGTTTTATTCTGTTAATGTGGATGATAAAAAGAATTATTCTGTTTACGGTGGATTGCAGGATAATGGCGTATGGAAAGGGCCTGGAAATAATAAAGAGTCAAAATCCTGGCATCAAACCGGTTCGTATCCTTTTAAAAGCATTATGGGAGGAGATGGTATGCAGGTTGAAATTGACAACAGAAATGACAGTATTGTTTATTCCGGTTATCAGTTTGGAAATTATTATAGGATCAACACCAAAACCAATCAATCAAAATACATACAACCAAAGCATGATCTTGGCGAAGAAGCATTTCGGTTTAACTGGCAAACACCCATTTTGTTGTCAAAACACAATCAGGATATTTTATATCTGGGAAGCAATAAGTTACATCGATCAATGAAGAGAGGTGAAGATTTTAAAGTTATTTCAAAAGATCTTACAAAAGGGGCAAAAGAGGGGAATGTACCTTTTGGAACGCTGACTTCCATATCTGAAAGTCCGTTTCAATTTGGTTTGCTTTATGTAGGAAGTGATGATGGATTGGTGCATATATCAAAAAATGGAGGAGGTAGCTGGGCTGATATTTCTTCCGGATTACCACAAAATCTTTGGGTGAGTAGGGTTATAGCTTCTCAACATAAAAAGGAAAGAGTTTATGTAACATTAAATGGTTACAGAAATGATGACTTTAGATCTTATGTATTTGTTTCTGAGGATTATGGTAAAACATGGAAGAATATAGCTAATAGCTTACCAAAATCACCTGTTAATGTGATAAAAGAAGATCCTGCCGATGAAAATATTTTGTATTTAGGTAATGATCAGGGAGTACATGTGACTTTTAACAAAGGGACAAGATGGGATATTTTAGAAGCTGGTGTGCCAAAAGTTGCTGTTCACGATTTGGTTGTACAAAACAAAACGAAGGATTTGGTAATTGGTACGCATGGACGATCTATTTATAAAACCAATATTGCATATCTGGAAAAGTATAAAGAGGTAAAAGATAAGGATTTGGTAATATTTGACTTAAAAGATATTCGATTTTCAAAAAGCTGGGGTAATTCATGGAGTAAGTGGTTGGAGCCAAATGTGCCTGCATTTGAAATAGCCTTTTATTCTTCAAAATCGGGAAGTAAAACAATTCAGATAAAAACAGAGAAGGATATCATTGTAAATAGCTGGAAGTCAGAAATTGATAAAGGGTATAATTTTGAGAATTATGATCTGACATTTTCTGAAAAAGGTTTAAAATCTTATCGTAAAAAGAATAAAGATGTAGATGTTGAAAAGAAAAAAAATGAAAAATACTATTTACCAAAAGGGAAATACAAAGTTGTAATTGACGGTATCTCAAAAGAATTTAAAATTAAGTAGTAATTATTTTGTATATTAGTATATCAAGAAATGTATGATTTAATTATTTTATTCCCCTTAAATATGAAAAATAATATTTTCAAACACCTGGCCTTGGTGTTTA
>JAOZTG010000104.1:0-1808 GCA_029939235.1 Flavobacteriaceae bacterium | reverse complement strand
TTATTCCCCTTAAATATGAAAAATAATATTTTCAAACACCTGGCCTTGGTGTTTATTTCGGTCTTTTGTAGCGTTACAATAACTCAGGCACAAAGCCTGCTACTTGAAGTTCCTCTTTCTAAAAAAATTGAAATTAGTAGCTTATTGGTAGAAGGAAAAGTAATTGATAAGCATTCATTTTGGGATGCGGATATGAAACATATTTATACTTCCAATACAATTGAAGTATATAAAGTTTTTAAAAGTAAATTGATAAATACAACCATTGAAGTTTTTACTTTAGGAGGAGTTGTTGGAATGGAGGCTGAGAAAGTTTCGCCTAGTTTACAACTTCAAAAAGACAATATTGGAATGTTTTTCTTGAAAAACGGGGATATCAAGCATAATGAATCCCGAAAAGGAACAGTAAGTTATATGCCTTCTGCAGGAGCACAATCATACTATGCTTACAATTTAAATGAGGGTACTGCAGCAGGTATTTTTCAAAAGTATGATAATATTTCAAAAACTTTATATAGTGAGATATCTAAAATAACAAATTCAGATTATAAAGAGATTAAAGAATTCTCTGTTAAAAAAAAAGAAAATGTTGTAAATAAAGCTGCATTTGCGATTACTTCCTTATCTCCAACTTCCATTTCTGCCGGAACAAAATCTGTTTTAACCATAAGTGGTTCAGGATTTGGTGATACCAAGGGGGATGTCAAATTCAGAAATGCAGATTCAGGAAATTTCTTTGGAGCTACCGCCTTAGAATCTCAAATACTTTCATGGTCTGATTCAAAGATCACTATCGAGGTTCCGGACAATGCGGGTACAGGAAAAGTTCAGGTAGTTGCCACCGGGGGTGCTTCATTCAACTCATCAAATAATCTGGCAATAACCTATGCGGAAATAAATGTACCTTATGAAAATAATGGTGTTGAAGTTGCTTATCAGGTACAACATGTAAATGCAGATGACAATGGAGGATATATCTGGAAAATGCATACGGAATTTGATGCAAATTCCGCTGCAAAAGCATCCTTTATCAGAGCTATGAATACCTGGAGGTGTTCTACGGATATTTATTGGGAAATTGATGGGACAACTGAGGTTGATGAAGCAGCAAGTGACGGAACTAATATTATTAGATTTGATAATGATGATGAATTGCCTGATGGGACTGCGGGAAGATGTACCAGTTATTATAGTGGTTGCATATATAATGCCGGTGATAATGTTGCCTGGTTTGTCGCAGAGTTAGATATTGTATTTGATAATTTTGATGCAACAGGATCCAATGGGATAAATTGGGAATTTGGACCAGCAATTCCAAGTAATAATGAATTTGATTTTGAATCGGTTGCTGTGCATGAATTGGGTCATGGACATCAGTTAGGTCATGTAATGGATTCAGATGATTTTATGTATCGTTCCATATCAAATGGATCCAGCAAAAGGTTAACAAATGCAAATAATTTAGCTGCAGCTGATGATGTACAAAGCAGAAGTCTTGTTTTTAATGATTGTGGCCAGTCACCTATGCATAATTTTGATTGTCAAAGTTTAAGTGTGGAAGATAATATATTAGTAAGTAAAATTATTTTATTTCCGAGTTATGCAGATAAGGAAATATTTATAAGCAATAGTAGTTTGATTCCTTTAAAAGAAATCAAATTTTTTGATGTACGAGGTTTACTGGTTAAAAAAGAAGTATTAAATAATGCACTAACTCAAAAAATGGATGTGGAGCAATTGCATTCAGGAATGTATTTTGTTCAGATACGTTCAGAAAAAGGAACTTTTTCAAAAAAGGTAATCATTAA
>JAOZTG010000103.1 GCA_029939235.1 Flavobacteriaceae bacterium | reverse complement strand
ATATTGATACGCTTTGCAGCGGAATTCTTTAATGGGTCAGAAATGTGTTTTTCTGTTCTGCCTGGATGTTCTACTTCGAAAAAAATATTTTTAAACGGATGAATTGCAGGTTGTAATGTTTCCTTTTGAGCATATTTTACAAAAATGGATTCCAGACCATGATGAATTTTATATATATTTTGTAGAGATCTGATAAAAAATTGAAAGTCGGTGGCATTAAATGTTCTATGAATAGATCCATGAATTTTTTTAAGATCTTTTTCTCTGTGATCCATCACAAAATCATAAGGTGAATTACCCATATAATTCAATATTTTTTCAGCATTATTGATAATCATTTTCCTTTTACCCCAGGCAATAATAGCAGTCAAAAAACCTACTATTTCAATATCTTCTTTTAACGAGAATTGATGTGGAATCTGAATGGGGTCACTCTCAATAAATATGGGATTATTGTATTGTTCAACTTTTGTATCTAAGAATTCTTTAAGCTCTAATATATTCATTTACCAGATTTAAATAAGGTATGAAAAGTAGTATTTTATTTTTGATTATTGAATTTAGTTTTTGAAAAATTCGCAAATAAATTTGAAAACTACTGACCTAAGAGAGTGAGTAGCACCTCCAAGAGTCAGTTGAAGCAATATTTTTTTAAAATGTTTAAATTCTCCTTAAATAAATTGTTACTTTTGAAAAATTCTTATTCGGAATAATGCAGTTCAAAGATCCTGAAATTTTATACTTCCTTTTTTTATTAGTAATACCAATAATTATACATTTATTTCAGCTACAGAAATTTGAGAAAGTTGCCTTTACCAATGTTAAATTATTGAAAGAAATAAAGCAGCAAACACGAAAAAGTTCCCAAATTAAAAAAATACTTTTATTATTAACCCGATTGCTTTTATTGGCAAGTTTGATCATTGCTTTTGCACAGCCATTTTTTAGCAAAAAGAAGAATTCGAATAGCAAAGAAACTTTTATTTACCTGGATAATTCATTTAGTATGCAGTCTAAAGGTGAAAATGGAGAATTATTACAAAGAGCAAAGAATGATTTGCTTACCAGGCTGGAAAATAGATCAGGTGAAATTACAGTTATTACAAATGATCATGTTTTTAAAGATATTCAGCGTATAAATGATATCCTTCAAATAGATTATTACCCAATTAAAAAAGAGCTAAAAACTGTTTTACTTCAGATAGAAAATTTAAAAAATAATAAAATCAAAAAATCTGCTAAGGTTATTTTAATATCTGATTTTCAAAAAAACACATCTGATATCAATGATCTGCATTTGGATAGTTTATCTGAGTATTATTTTGTGCAGACCTTGCCTGTACAAAAGGGAAATATATCTTTGGATAGTGTTTGGATCGATAATAGAAACAATGAAAATACTCATATAAATATCTTGGTTAAAAGCTATGAAATGCCCATAGAGGATATTAGTATTTCTTTGTTTATAAATAATGACCTGTTTGGAAAAACTACCATTTCTTTAGATAAAAATAAATCTGAAATTATTGAGTTTATTATACCAAATAAAGATGCTTTTTCTGCCAGGATCACATTGATTGATAACAGGTTGAAATTTGATAATACGTTGTTTTTTAATACAGTAAAAAAGGATAAAATTCAGGTATTGGCAATTGGTGGAAACAATCAATTTTTATCTAAAGTTTATACAGAAGATGAGTTTGAATTTATTTCTTCAAAAGTAAATTCAATAAATTATGGTTTGATACCAAAACAGAAATTAATTATTCTGAATGAACTTGATTCTTATTCAAATTCACTCATTCAAAGTCTGAAAAATTATCGAGGTAATTTAGTAATAATTCCATCATTAAATGGTGATTTACAATCTTATAATCAATTTCTAACTTCTATAAAAGCAGGAAAGATCACTCAAATAACTGATTCCAAAAAATATATAAATAAGATAAACTATAGCCATCCATTTTTTAAGAATGTTTTTGAGAAAAAAACAGATAATTTTCAATATCCAATGGTTGACAAGTATTTTTCAAGTCACTTTTTTATGAAAACTTCCTTGTTAAAATTAAGTGATGATAGTGATTTTCTTTCAGAGATCAACAGAAACGGAAATAAGGTTTATTGGTTTAGTGCACCTTTAAATAAGAAAAACTCGAATTTTATAAATTCTCCTTTGGTAGTCCCGGTTTTTTATAATTTTAGTCTGCAAAGTTCAAGTCAAAAGAATCTGTATTATACCGTAGGTGAAAAAAACAGGATACAGATTAAAAATAATAATACAAGTGATGCAGTTTTCCATTTGGTAAATAAAGAATTTGATTTTATACCATTGCAAAATAAAACATTGGATCTTGTAAATATTCAAACGGAAGAAAAACCTTTAATTGCTGGTATTTACACTGTTACAAATAATTTAAAGAATTATCGGAATATATCGTTTAATTACAATCGAAATGAAAGTAGCCTGAATTATGATCAATTGGATAAATTTGTAAAAAGCAACAAAAATGTTCATTATGATAATTCAATTGATAAAGTAATAGACCAAATAAATGACCAAAATAAAAATAGAAATTTGTGGCAATTATTTATTATTTTTGCCTTGATATTTTTAGGAGTTGAAATATTTTTACAAAAATTCTTTAAATATTAGAAGCTATTAAACAGATGCTTTCATATAAAATCTTTTCAAGTGAATATACTTATAAAATCTGCTAAGATTATTGATGAAAATTCAAGTTTTCACCAACAAACTAAAGATGTTTTAATTGAAAACGGGGTTATCACAAAAATTGCCAGTAACATCTCTCATTCTGATAAAATAAAAGAGATCTCTTTTAAAAATTTACATATTTCTAACGGATGGTTTGATGCCAGTGTTTCTTTTGGCGAGCCTGGGTATGAAGAAAGAGAAAATATTGATCATGGTTTGCAGGTTGCAGCAAAAAGCGGATTTACAGGTGTTGCTTTAAATCCAAATACTAAGCCCTATATTGACAACAAGTCGGCGGTTGAATTTTTGACAAGAAAAGGTATTGACTCAATAGTTGACCTTTATCCTATAGCTAATCTTACTAAGGGATCTCAAGGTGAAGAAATGGCAGAACTTTTTGATATGAAAAACTCTGGAGCAATTGCTTTTGGTGATTATATCCACTCCATAAGCAATGCCAACTTAATGAAGATTGCCTTGCTTTATGCACAGAATTTTGATGGTTTGGTGCTAAGTTTTCCACAGGATAACAGTATTGCAACAACCGGATTTGTTAATGAAAGTGAAAATACAACCCGATTGGGATTAGATGCTATTCCTTCTTTGGCAGAAGAGTTACAAATTGCACGAGATCTTTTTTTGCTGGAATATACAGGTGGTAAACTTCACATTCCAACCATATCTTCAGCAAAAGCTGTTAAACTTATGAAAGAAGCCAAGAAAAAAGGTTTGGATGTTACCTGCAGTGTTGCTGTCCATCATTTGGTTTTGACCGATAATGAGATCCAATCTTTTGATACGAATTATAAAGTAAAACCGCCTTTGCGATCAGTATCTGATACAAAAGCTTTGATAAAAGGAGTGAAAGAAGGTACTATTGATATGATCGTAAGTGATCATAACCCTATAGATATTGAGAATAAAAATGTTGAATTTGCAAATGGAATGTACGGAACCATTGGCTTAGAAAGTTTTTTTGGAAGTTTAAATGCCATCATGGATCTGGAGGAATTCATTGGTAATATTACCGAAAATCCACGTAAAAGATTTGGACTTCCTACAAGTAAGATCGAAAAAGGAGAAAAGGCAAATTTATCATTGTTCGACCCTGATCTTAACTATACTTTTAAAGAGGAAAATATTCTTTCAAAATCAAAAAACTCCGCCTTTTTAGGTAAAGAATTAAGAGGTATCGTATATGGCGTAATTGCAAATAATAAAATAAATATAAATTAATCTAAAACCATTAAAATGAATACAGGAACAGTACAAGAAGGAAAAACCATTGCTATAATTAGTTATATCACTATTATTGGTTTGATCATTGCATTTATCATGAATCAAAGTAAGAAGAATTCTTTTGCTTCTTTTCATATTAGGCAGGCAACCGGAATTGCTTTATTAGGAGTTATTATTTCTATGCTTAGTAATTATATGAATCTTGGTTTTATTGGGACTCTTTTAGGATTTGGGGTTTTAGCATTAGGCATTATCGGAATCATTGGAGCCGTACAAGGTGAAGAAAAAAGAATCCCTCTTTTAGGTGATTATTTTCAGGAGTGGTTCAAAAGTATTGGCTAGTTTGATTTTTGTTTCTACATTCGATTTAATTTTTAATTTCGTTTAATAAACATTTATTTTCATGCCTGAACTTTCCTTAGATTATTTGGTTCGTTATCCAAAAAAAAATATTGACAATCCGCCACTAATGATCATGTTACATGGCTATGGGAGCAATGAACAGGATCTTTTTTCCTTTGCGGATGAATTGCCTGATGAATTATTGATCATTAGTGCCAAGGCGCCTTTAACTCTTGGCATGGGATCTTATGCATGGTATTCCATACGTTTTAGTGAAGATTCTGCAAATTTTTCTGATTTAACAGAAGCAAAATCATCTCTCGAAATAATTGATACTTTTATTAGTGAAATTAAAAATAAATTTAAGGTAAATACTAGCAATGTTTTTCTTTTTGGATTTAGTCAGGGTACTATTTTGAGTATAGCCTATGCTTTGAATAATCCCGATAAAGTGCAGCATGTTGTCGCTTTAAGCGGATATGTGAATCAGCAATTATTAGACGAAGGTTTTAAAGAGAATGATTTTACTAATTTAGATCTTTTTGTTTCGCATGGATCTGAAGATCAGGTGATACCTGTGATATGGGCAAGAAAAACACCAGCATTTTTAAATGATTTAAGAATTAGAAACTCCTATCAGGAATATCCTGTCGGACATGGGGTGGCTCCACAAAATTTTTACGATCTGCAAAAATGGGTTCAGGAACGAATTTAATACCAAAATTTAAATTTTATCTATTATGAAGTATATATCTAAATTTCTTTTCATAAGTATTTTTTTTATAGTGATCTATTCTTGTAATAAAGAACCAAAATCAGATATTTCCAGTTTAATTGATCTTAGAGACAGTATAGAAAAAGAATATGCACCCGATAAAAGAGTAGCTTTATTCAATATTATAATCTCTTCAGTTGACGGTACAATTCTGCTAAAAGGAGATTCCGATCAGCCAAAAGCTGTAGCTGAATTAAAGAAACAAATAGCAAATCAAAAAATGAATATTATTGACAGTATTGTTATTTTGCCAAATGCAAGCGTTGGAGAAACCAAATATGCAGTTGTAAATAATTCTGTAGCAAATATTCGGTCACAAAGCAGGCATTCAGGTGAACTGGCAACACAGGCTCTTTTAGGAATGGGCTTAAAAGTATTAAAAATAAAGGGTGCTTTTTATTTAGTACAAACACCTGATGCTTATATTTCATGGGTTGACCATGGCGGAGTACAATTAATGAATGAAAAAGAATACATAGCCTGGAATACTGCAACAAAAATAATTTTCACAAACACCTGGGGTTACTCTTATATTAATAAAAATACTGATTCACAAAAGGTTAGTGACCTTGTTTTAGGTGCGCAAATCAAATATTTATCAGATGATGGAGATTTTTACAAAGTAGAGTATCCTGATGGAAGAACTGCTTTTGTAAAAAAGTCTGAAAGTGATCTATATGATAACTGGATCAAAAATGTAAAACCTTCCGGAGAATTGATTGAAAAATATGCACTCGATTTTATGGGAACACCTTATTTATGGGGTGGAACATCAACCAAGGGAATGGATTGCAGTGGTTTGACAAAAACTGCTTATTTGATGAATGGATTTATTATCCCTCGGGATGCATCTCAGCAGATCAATGCAGGGTTAAATGTTGATCCGACTCTAAAATTTGAAAATCTTCAAAAAGGAGATTTGGTGTTCTTTGGGAAAAGAGCTACTGATAGCACCAAACAAAGAGTTACGCACGTAGGTATTTGGCTGGGAAATGGAAAAGGAGAGTTCATTCATGAATCCCGCCAGGTACGTATGAGTTCTATTGACCCACAATCTGATTATTATGATGAATCAAATACAAAACGTTATTTGGGAAGCAGAAGATATTTAGGTGAAAAAGATCCACTTATCACCAATCTAAAAACAGATAAAGTATTGACCGAGATTAAACAGTAAGTAGGGTTTGCCTGAAAAATCTGTTTTTGATAAGAAACATTTAAGAATGAGGCTTTTGTAGTTTTGATAATCAGGAGTTTACTATTGTAAATGACTGATTTCAAAACAAGAGTAATGAAATTATTGGGGTTTTCTTGTAGAGACTACGTATCAATTGAATTCCCACCCAAAAGAAGTTGTGAAAACGTAATCCTCTTTGGCAGCACCTTCAATAGGTTTATTATCATAATTATAGGTTATACTCATTTTGATATAGAAATCCAGTGGAAGATCGTATTTCATATCAAAATTAATATCCGTTCTATATCTTTGTTCTTCGGTAAGGCTTGCATATAGTATGGCTGAAGACATTAAGCTTAAATCACCAATATCATATTTATTAAAACCAACAGCCAAATAAGCTTCACCACTGGTTTTACTGGGTGTATCATCAATATAATTTTCATTTGTCCAGGCAAGACCTGCTCCAGTTCCTAAAGACTTTCTGTCATCACGAATAAAATAATATCCTGCACCACCCTTATAGGAAGATCTTAATTTTAATTTTTGTTCATCATTTGATAAATAAACACTACCAAGTTGAACAAACCAATCATTTTTTAAAAAGTAATTCCCCATAATTTCACCATCCATTCTGTTCACATCAGCACTTCCATCCTGTTTGCTGAATACTGTTTTGTAATAACCATTGGCCTTCCATTTATTGGCTAAATAATTTCCACTGATATTAGATGTTATTTGTCTTAAATTATTAGCTTTTGCCATTGTAATTCCAAAATCAACATCGATGGTTAATCTGCTTAAAAAATTCATCCCAACAGGCTCTAAATAAATTATTTCTAATAATTTCTCTTCAAATGAATTAATTCCTGCATCAAGCAGTACAATTCCTTCCTTATCATGGATACTATTTATTGAACTGTTTATACGTTGGCCATTGTCCATGGCAATAATAAAAACTCTGTTACTTTTAATTTTTTTGACCTTATGCCACTTTATTTTGAAATCAGAATCACTATATTTTGTTTTGAGTATGAGTACACTTCTTTCCATTTTTTTAATCTCACCAACTAAAATGTTATTATTTGATAATAGAATAGAATCATTATAAACTATCTTTTTTTTCTTTTTTAAAAGCTTTTTCCTTTCTTTAGGTTTCATATCAGAAATGGAATCATTCTGACTAAAAACATTTACAGAAAGAAATAAAAATAAAAAAGTAAAAAGTATTTTTCTAATCATGGAGTATTAAGCTTTTATTTTCTAACAAATATAAATCATTTATGGTTTAAATATAAATTTAACTAATATTTGCCCAAATATTCTTGTTCTTTGTTATTTCTATATAGGTGTTGTATATATTTCTGTTTTCTGTTTTTGACAGATTTGGGTCATTCTTTAAGACTTCTATTGCAACACTTCTTGCTTTTTGTAACAACATGGAATCCTTTACAATATCAGCAATTCTCAAATTAAGTACACCGCTTTGTTGTGTGCCCATCAAATCACCAGGCCCTCTTAATTTTAAATCTACTTCGGCTATTTTAAAGCCATCATTGGTTTCTACCATAGTTTGTAATCTTGTTTTAGCATCACTGCTCAATTTAGAACCAGACATTAAAATGCAATAACTTTGATCAGCGCCACGACCTACACGACCTCTTAACTGGTGCAGCTGTGACAGGCCAAACCGCTCAGCACTTTCAATGATCATGACACTTGCATTAGGTACATTTACACCAACTTCAATTACTGTTGTTGCTACCATAATATTTGTTTCACCATTAACAAAACGTTGCATTTCATATTCTTTGTCTGCTGGTTTCATTTTACCATGAACAATACTCACCTTATATTCAGGTAAGGGAAATTCACGAATAATGCTTTCATAACCATCCATCAGATCTTTATAGTCCAGTGTTTTTGATTCTTCAATTAAAGGATAAACAATATAAACCTGTCGTCCTTTCGCAATTTCATCTCTTAAGAATTTAAAAACACTCAAGCGATTATTGTCAAATCTGTGAACAGTTTTAATAGATTTTCTTCCCGGAGGTAATTCATCAATAATAGAAATATCCAAATCTCCATAAACGCTCATGGCTAAAGTACGAGGAATAGGTGTTGCAGTCATTACTAAAATATGTGGGGGTAGCTTGTTTTTCATCCACATTTTTGCTCTTTGTGCAACTCCAAATCGGTGTTGTTCATCAATAATTGCCAAGCCTAAATTGTTAAATTTTACTTTGTCTTCAAAAACAGCATGTGTGCCAATAAGGATATCTAATTCTCCGTTTTCCAGCATTTTATGAATTATTTTCCTTTTGGAGGTTTTTACTGACCCCGTTAAAAGCATAACATGGATTGGCATTTCCTGTAAAAGTTCAACAACTGCATTGTAATGTTGTGTAGCTAATATTTCGGTAGGAGCGATCATGGTTGCCTGAAAGCCATTGTCCAATGCAATTAAAATAGCCAAAACTGCCACAATCGTTTTGCCCGAACCTACATCACCTTGCAGTAACCTATTCATTTGTGCTCCGGTGATCACATCGTTACGAATTTCTTTGGTCACTTTTTTTTGTGCATTTGTCAGATCAAATGGCAGGTGATTTTCATAAAATTCATTAAAAGATTGTCCTACTTTTTCAAATACAAAACCTTTGATATTGGTTTTTTTTAATAGTTTTTTTCTAATGAGCTGAAGCTGAATAAAAAATAATTCTTCAAACTTTAAACGTTGTTGTGCTTTTGTTAAAAGTTCCTGACTTTTAGGGAAATGAATATTGAACATTGCTTCATTTTTCCCTAATAATAGCAATTGATCAATAAGGTCATCTGATAAAGTCTCCTGAAATTTTCCATTGACCTCTGTAAATAAAGTCTGCATGGCTTTTTGCATAACTCTATTTGTAAAACCTTTGTTATTTAGCGTTTCTGTCGATGGGTAGATTGGCTGCATAGCGGTACGCAAATTCTTTTTGTACTCACTTAGCAATTCCATTTCGGGATGTGGCATGCTATACATTCCATTGAACCAGTTTGTTTTTCCAAAGATCACATAGGGTGTGTTAATTTTAATATGGTCTTTTAACCATTTCATACCTCTAAACCAAACCAATTCCATTCTTCCTGTTTCATCGATAAAAGTAGCAACTAATCGGCTACCTCTTTTTTGATTCACAGTTTTAAGAGAAGTGATCTTACCAACGATCTGTACTTCAGAACTGTTTTGTTGTAACTGATTTATTTTAAAGAATCTGGTTCTGTCAATATAACGATTTGGAAAAAAATTAGCCAGATCGGCATAGGTAAAAATGCCCAATTCTTTTTTGAGAAGATCAGCCCTTGCCGGGCCAACTCCTTTTAAATATGCTATGGAAGTTTGTAAACTAATTTGATTGTTTTTTTAGTAATACGAAGATAATATTTTATTCAAACATTTTAGTATTACATCATTACTTCATTTGTAATTGTTTCATTATTTTCGTAGTGGCAAAAAATAAATGATGTACACATGAAACCTTCAAAATATTTAATAGTTCTTTTTTTATTTATTATTCAAATTTCTATAAATGCACAAAGATCAGTTGATGTAAATCCTATTGACGTGAAGCATTATTTATTTGAATTAACAGTTAATGATTCTACTAATGTGATCGAAGGAACTGCTACGATTTCATTGAAGATAAAAAAAATAGAAAAAGAATTTTATTTAGATCTTAGTTCTCTTGATAAGTCTAACAAAGGAATGCATGTAGTTCAAATTACAAACAAGAATAAACAGGTTTCTTTTCAACATAAAAATGATCAAATAAAGATTCAGATTCCTTCCGGTATTTTAAATGATAGCTTACAGGTTTATAAAATAGAATATCAGGGTATTCCAATCGATGGATTGATCATTTCAAACAATAAATATGGTGACCGAACTTTTTTTGGTGATAACTGGCCTACCAGAGCAAGAAACTGGTTGCCATGTAATGATGAGATCAGTGACAAAGCTTTGCTTGATTTTATTGTAAAAGTACCAGAGCATTATCAAGTGATCTCAAACGGTACTTTAACAGAAGAATCTAATTTGAACAACCATTTAAAGCTATATCATTATTCATGTGATATACCATTGTCAACCTATTTGATGGTGGTGGGAATTTCGAGATTTTCCGTTCAGAATTTGGAAAGTTTGAAGCAAATTCCAATATCTACCTGGGTTTACCCACAAAATAAGGAGGAAGGCTTTTACGATTATAAACAGGCCGTTGAAATTGTGGATTATTTTACTGATCAAATTGCTTCTTTTCCCTTCAGTAAATTAGCCAATGTACAATCAAAAACACGTTTTGGCGGAATGGAAAATGCTGGTGCTATTTTTTATTCAGAAAATTCCGTTACCGGAAAAAGGAAAGATGAAACCCTGTTAGCTCATGAGATTGCACACCAGTGGTTTGGAGATTCAGCCACCGAAAAAGAATGGTCACATTTATGGTTAAGTGAGGGATTTGCAACTTATTTTACTAATTTATATCTGGAGCACAAATATGGAAAATCAAAGTTAGAGGAGCGATTGATCAATGAACGTAAAAAGATCATTCGGTTCTATGAAAAACAACAAACACCTGTGGTTGATACAGATCAAAAAAATTATATGAGACTTTTAAATGCCAATTCTTATGAAAAAGGAGGATGGTTTTTACATATGCTAAGAAGGAAGATTGGTGATGAGCAATTCTGGAAAAGTATCAAAACATATTATCAAAAATATAAATATGATAATGCACTAACGGAGGATTTTAAAAAAATAACTGAAGAGGTCTCGAATCAAGATCTGAGCCTGTTTTTCGAACAATGGCTGTATGGAGTAGGGCAACCTGAAATTGATCTTCAATGGAAAAATCAGAAAGGTCAGGTTGAAATAATTGTAGAACAAATTCAAAAATCAAAAGCAAATTTTGAATTTCCTTTGGAGTTGCTGATAAAATTAAAAGATGGAACCACTAGAACAAAGATATTTTTTATGGATCAAAAAAGTCAAAAATTTGTGCTGCCTGTGCAATCTCAGGTAACTGAAATTGTGTTGGATCCAAATGTTTCTCTTTTGTATAAATCTTCTGCTCTACATTAAAATGGCAGG
>JAOZTG010000102.1 GCA_029939235.1 Flavobacteriaceae bacterium | reverse complement strand
ATGACAATTGCAATGCTTTTAAAAAATACGCTTTTGGCTTGTGAGAATAGAGATTGATTTCTTAAATACTTTTAGTTATATTTTGATTATATAAATCATAATGAGATAAGTTCATTTTTCAAAGATGAAAAAGAACCAAAAAATCTTTTCCTAAAGGAGGATTTTGCTTTGCATCGGTCACCAATAGGATTATACATTAGGGAATCATCAAGTGTATTATTATCCCCATGATTCTTGACTATTACATGTTCATTGCGACCTAAATCTACCTTTAGGAATCCCCCGCATTGTGATTGTATTGAATGAATCAAGATTAGTGTTACGAATTAATAGAATACTTTGAACCTGATAAACAAAAAGTTATTTAGACCCCAATAGGGATAACAATTCATGGCTTACTGTAAAGGATCGAAGAATTATTTTCGACTTTGAGACCTACAAACAGACGAAATGGTATGGTTTTAAGAATTTTAGAGAAATTGCTCTGAAACGGAAAATTTGATTTTGAGAAGTTGGCATTCAAGAATTTGATGTTCTAAATAAAATGAAAAATTAGTAAAACCGAGAACCCGCTTGCCGGCGTTGGCAGGGTTGAGAGCTTGTTCGAAAATCACTTGGCTGCACTTAGTTTTTGTAAAATTTAGGTTATTAAATTATTGTAAGCCATGACTTTTCCTGCCCGTACCGAATGGTACGTTCGGGCGGGTTGGTTCGTTTTGGAGTTTATACTGAGCAAAGTCGAAGTATCACTAAAAAAATGAACAAACAAAAATAAGATGAATAATTTTATAGTATTCGATTATACTAAGAATTATCAAACATATATTGGCTTAAGCCAAAAAAAACCGGAGCTTTCACTTCGGTTTTTTTTATAATATAAATTGGTTGTGTTTTAGAATAGTGTGGTCTTTGTGCAACTTTGCGAAATTCTTTGCGGCTCTTTGTGTAATAGTCATTCCACAGAGGTGCTCAGAGAAAACACAAAGTTTCCCGAAGAAAATTTTGAGTTGATTCTAAAAATCAAGTACATAAAAATCGTTATTCTACATTATTCTAAAACAGAACCTATAAATTAAAATCTATTTGAAATCGGCATCAGAAACACCTTCATTTACTTTGATCTCTTTAATTATAAAATCAATATTTCTTGGACCCATGGTTTGTGTCATTCTAAACGGAAACTTAATTCCAGAAATCTCTTTATAGTCCTTATAAAAAATTGAGGTAGATCCCTGCGGCATTGTTCTTGATTCTTTTAATTTCAATCCAGAAGCAACACTATAAAATACAGATAACTCATCTGATACAATAATTTTATAAGCATTTTCACCTTCTACTTTCTCTATCTTTTCCAGTTTTAAATTCTGATTCAAATAATTTACTTCCGGAAACGGTGAAGATTCAGCCTGCACTTTTTTAACCTCCTCAGGAGTCATATCTTTCTTTTGTCCTTGAGCAACAACATAACCTTTATTACCATCTAAAACCTGTTTGCTCACAGAATTACCCATCATGTTCAAATCTTGCATAAATTGGTTGCTTACGGTTTTTTTCATTTCCATTTGCATCATCATTCCTGGCTGCAATTCGGCTTCCGCTTTGATCAAAACAGAATTAACCTTATCTAATTTTGCTCTTCCACCAATAGCTTCAATATAATTATTTAAAACCTTTTGAACATTCATATCACTTGGTATTGCAATATCATAGTTTGGTTTTGCTACCGGTTTGGCATAAGTGTCATAATACTTAACAGGAATTCCTGTTTTTTCAAGATTCTCTAATATATCACTACCTTTTCCTACAACAACAAATCTTGCATTTTCAGATTTGAAATATTTATTTGCAACACGCTGCACATCAGCAGCTGTAACTGCATTAATTTTCTCTAAATAGGTAGTATAGAAATCATCTGGCAAATCATTTACTTTAACCGTCAATGCATTATAGGCTATTGTTGATGGATTTTCTAAACTCAAAACAAAATCACCAACATATTTAGCCTTGGCATTTTTTAAAGCATCTGCATCAACTGGTTCTTTTTTAATTCGATCAATTTCTTTTAACGTCTGAACAACGGCACTATCTGTTACTTCATTTCTAACAGAAGCACCAGCAGAAAACCTTGATGCAGTATACTTATCTACTCCAATAGATGACCGGGCTCCATAAGTGTATCCATGTTCTTCTCTTAGATTCATATTCAAATAACTATTAAATCCACCACCTAATATTTTATTTGCAATTAAAACCGCAAAGTAATCCGAATCACTGATCTTTCGATTAACATTATTTGTAAGTGAAATATTTGACTGAACAGCATGTGGCATATCAATAAGATCAATTTCAGTTTGGCTTACATTTGATTTTTCAGCTGATACAACAGGATATTTATAATTTGAACTTTCCCATTTACCAAAATACTTATGCACTTGTTTCTTTATCTTTTTATAATTTACATCACCAACAATAACTAAATATGCATTATTGGGGTTAAAATGATCTTTATAAAACTTCTTTACATCCGTTAAGGTTACATTGTCTAAGGACTCTTTGGAAACAAACTCACCATAAGGGTGATCCACCCCATAGGATAATGCTGGTCCTAATCTACCAGCAATTGCAGCAACATTTTTTTCCATTGATTTTAAACCATCAATTTGTTTATTCTTTTCTTTTTGGAACTCTTCTTCTGTCAACAGTGGATAAATTGCGGCATCGGCCATTAATTCTACAATTCTTTCAGAATATTTTGATAGCGTTCTTGCAGAAGCTCCTGCAGAACTAAAACTGATACGTGCTCCAAGAAAATCAACCTCTTCATTAAACTCATCTTTGGCAATATGAGTTGTCCCATTTCCTAACATCGATCCTAATAAAGAAGACATTCCGGCCTTATTTCCTTCTACGACAGGTGGCCTGTCAATATTCAAACTAAAAGCAACTCTTGGTAATTTATGATTCTCTACTACTAGAACTTTCAACCCGTTCTTTAATTCAAACTCCTTAGGGTTTTCTAAAGATATCTTTGGAGCAGGTCCTGGTTTTGGTTGTTTTGATCTATCTATTTGCGCATTAACCCCCATAGATATTAAAAACAAAGCTATTATTATAGATATTTTATTTTTCATGATTGTGATGTCTTTTTATTTTTTATCTTTTTTGGGTAAATACTCTAAAATTAACCTTTGATTAGGGTTCAAATATTTTTTTGCAACCGCCTGAATTTCTTCTCTGGTAATTGACTCGTAAATTTTAATTTCATTATTAATTAAATTTACATCACCATATAACATGTAGTATTTTGCCAAAGAATTTGCAATTCCTTCAACACTTGAATTAGAATTAACAAACTGATTTTCGAATTTATTTTGAAGCTTTTGATAATCTTTTTCAGAAATTAAAGTATTCTGAATTTTAACAACTTCTTCATCAATTTGAACCATCAGATCTTTAATTTTTGTTTCACCTAAAGGCAAACCATAAATAATATACATTCCATAATCTTCTTCGCTAAAATTAATTGCACCAACCTGTAAAGCCATTTTTTTCTCATCTACCAGTTTCTTGTATAATTTCGAACTTTTCCCATCCGTTAAATAACTGGAAATCATATTCAAAACATAAGAATCTCTATCTTTAAATGATGGAGTTCTATATGCTGCCATGATAGCAGGAATTTGAATATTAGCATCATATCCTTTTGCAAAGATTGGTTGTGTAATTGGCTCTTCCACATATTTTTTTCTTACAATCTCTTTCCCTCTTGGGATAGGTCCAAAATAATCCTGGATCATTTTTTTTACTTTTGGAACATCTATATCTCCTGCAACTACAAGCACCGCATTGTTTGGTATATAAAACTTTTTATTAAATGCCTGAAACTCTTCTAATGTAGCAGCATCTAAATGTTCAATTTTACCAATGGTTGTTCCTTTATAGGGATGTACCTTAAACATCTCCCGTTTTACAAATTCTAAAAAACGTCCATAGGGTGCATTATCTACACGTAATCTCTTTTCTTCTTTTACAACTTCATTTTGAGTATCTACACCAATTTGATTGATAATTGGGTGCATTAAACGCTCAGATTCCATCCATAATCCTAATTCAACATTGTTTGAAGGAAATACTTCGTAATAGTAGGTTCTGTCATCTGTAGTATTCGCATTATTACTTCCACCATTGGAAGTCACAATGGTAAACCATTCTCCTCGAGGGATATTCTCTGTTCCTTCAAATAATAGGTGTTCAAAAAAGTGAGCAAAACCTGTCCTTTCAGGGTTTTCATCTTTTGCACCTACATGGTACATTACTGCTGTTGTTACAACCGGAGCTGTGTTGTCTTGATGTAAAATAACGTGCATACCGTTATCCAGATCATACTCCTCAAATTGAACTTTTTGGGCAGAAACTATCAAACTAGCCATTGCGAAAAAAGTTAATAAATACAAGTGTTTTTTCATTTGTTTGGTTTTATGAATTAATAATAAGTACTTATCATTTGTATAGTTACAAATGATGCGTAAATATACTATTAATTAAATAGTTATAAAATATTAGAAATAATTATTTAAAAAAAATAGAATCGTAATCCTACTATTCTCTACCTAAGAATTTCTCAAATGAAAGCTTATTTTTGTGATAATTTTTAATTAAAATTAGAAAAATATTATAAAATTAATTATTAGAGATAAAAACTATTTTGTCTGACACTAAAAATTCAAACGGAGTTATTCTTTTGATTTAAAAACTTCTCGGGTACCATTTTTATAAATAATCAAAAAAACATCCTCTATTAAAATATTCCTCAAGGGGCCATCTAACTGATCACTCTTTTTATATTTAATTGACTTGTCTGTAATTTCTATTACTTTTGATTCAATTTCTGATCCATTAATTCTATAAATAATATCAAAAGCTTCTTTTTTTGTTGCTTCAACCATTTTTTCCGGACTACTCTTTTTCTCATTTGCAATAGTTGGCTTATCCAAAGCTTTATCCACTAAGCTAACTTCATCCATATTCAATTCATTAACAAAAGATGCCTCATATTTATACAATTTATGCATTTTTTTTGCTAATATTTTTCCAAATTTTATATAAGATCTACCAATCCTCTCACCAGTATTATAATCATTTAAACCAGAAATGTCTTTATAAGAAATACTCAATAAAATTGTATCTGGATCTAATTTACTAAAAAAAGTAATTTCAACACTTATTTTTGCCTGCTGACCCCACACACCCACATTATATCCAGAATAAATACTTTGCGTATGAATTTTCATGATATACAAAGCATTACTATGTTCAAACAACTCAATTTCACCATCAATTGTCTTTTCAAATGCATGCATGAATTTTGGCTGAAAGATATTCTCTCTATCTGCATACCATGATTCTTTAAACAGCTCCCCATCTCCCTTATTATCTGCTTCACGTTTATCCATTTTGTCTTTTAAAAAATCCTCCTCTGATTCAAAATCCGGAATACTAAGGTTTTCATATACAAACAGTACATCATATTTGTTAATATGTTTGATATTATCAGTACTTCCTTCAATTATTTTCATTTTTTGTGAAAAAATTGAAGATATTGCCAACAATAAAACTATAGTTAGATTTCTTCTCATGACGTATAATATTTAGGGATTAATATTAATGACAAATTGGTTTCATCACAATAATTTCGCCATCAATTGAAGTATAAATTTACTAATATATTAGGTAATATATTGATTTTTTTATAAAAAATAACAATAAATACTTCCTGAAATTATTTACTCAATAATCATTATGGTTTTTTGAAGAAGACAAGGCTGGTGTAATTTATTGATCCTACAGGAACTTATTTTTATTATAAATCGGGTTTGTATACATTTTTAGCAATCTGTAATAAATATCTTCATTATCAGATCGTTTTAAATAATTTTTAAAATTTACAACATCTTCCCTGTTATAATATTTTTGATACTTATAGTCATTCAATAAAAGATCATAGGCCATATAATTTGTTTTCCATAATTGAAAATTTTTATAAACAATTTTGTCTATCTCCTCAGTAATTTTAATAACATCTTTTTTTCTATTATTGGTAAACTCAATATTGTCCACATTTAATTTTTCAAAAACTAGCTTCACTTGTCCCTTATGATCATGTATTCCTTTTAAAATACTACTTATATTTTCGAATTCTTTTTTATGATAAGTTCCTTCTTCATCTAAAAGGCTTAATTCATGCGCTTTTTCAAAAGCACAAGGTTCATATTCAAACGAAATAGTTGAAACCACAATATTTAATTCGGCTAAAGAGTTTTTGATATCTGCACCCCCACTTAACAAAAGCATTTTTATCAAACCGGTAGCGGTAACATCATTACCATCTTTTGTTCTCCCATTTCCCTGAGCGATCCATGAAGATACTTTTTTATCTGTAATAGAATGACGGATATATTTGGATAAATTGACTGAATTCTTCAGTTGCTCCATCCTTTTACCTCCTCTAAAAACCGTAAACATATTGTTTAATTTGGCTACAGCTTTCATGGTATCATTCACCATCAAATTGTCACCCAGTGAGATCTCCGTAAAAGGCCGGCCAATATCATACAAATGGTTTTGCAACAATGCAGAGTCCAAAAATATATCACGATGATTGGAAATGAATAATGAATTTGTAGTATCAATTTTATCCAAACCAATAATTTCAAAGGAATCCATGGTGTTGTTTATGGAATTTTTGATGATCATTTCAATAAATGTCACCTGAAAATCAGCACAGGTATTACATGCTTTGAGTTTTTTAATCACCTTTTCTTTTGTCCATTTTGGATAGAAATACTGCACCCCTTTGATAAATTCAACACTACTCTCCAACCAGACTAAAGTTTCTTCAATCTGACTTTGAGAATAAGGCGCAATGGTTTTAAAAATCTCTTCCATTTAGTCAGTTCTTTTCTTTCTCTTATCAATAAAAAGCAATGGTTTTCTGCTCATTTTTGGAAACCTTAATATATTAATCTCCTTTACCGAAACAAATTCAATTTGTGGAGATACCCTCAATTTAGCTCTAAAATGATCTTTTAGTTTTTCAACCAGATCTTCAGAAACTAAATTAGCACCAATTTTTATTGTTATTTTATCCGTACCTATTTCATTGTTATCGATTTCAATGATATAGTTCTCAATCTCTGAAAAATCATTCAGTAAATTATGCATTGCAGGAGGATAAATTGTAGTCCCCTTATACTTGATCATTTGCTTTTTTCTACCAACTACCGGACCTAACCGAAGTGTATTTCTACCACACTTACAAGGTTCATTATGTGCTTTTACAATATCTCCCGTTTTAAATCGTAACAAAGGCATCGCTTCTACTCCCAAAGTTGTTACTACCAGTTCTCCTTCTTCTCCTTCTCCAACAGGATTATCATCTTCATCTAATATTTCAATAATGATCAATTCCGGATGCTGATGACCACCCTGCTGGTATTCACATTCTGCAAAAGCGGTACCCATTTCGGTAGATGCATAAGTTGAAAAAAGATCAATATTCCATTTACTCTTAATTTTTTGTGATAGTACATTTAAACTAAAATCCTGATTTTTTAAAGGTTCACCTATGCAAATAGCTCCTTTTACAGAACTTTTATTGATATCAATATCATTGTTTTCAGCATATTCAATAAGCTTCAATAAAAAAGATGGTACGGTTATCAAATAAGTTGGATTAAACTTATTGATAGAATCCCATTGTAATTCCGGTATCCCTGCTCCTACCCTTATAATTCCTGCACTTAATTTTCTTGCTCCTAAAAAGTAGGCCAAACCAGCCATAAAACGTCTGTCAATGGTAGTCATTAACTGAATTATATCATTTTCTGATACGTTAGAACATGCAAATGATATCGCTTCATTATATGCAAGTCTATCCAGATCTTTATCGGTTAAACCGAAAAAAACAGGCTTTCCTGTAGTTCCCGAAGTAGTAACATAATCTACTATTTTTGAAGTATCTACACAAAAGAAATCGTTATTAAACTTTTGCAGATCATCTTTGGTAGTTACCGGAATTTTTGTAAGATCTTCCAGTTTCTTTATGGCAGTTATATCGATCTGCTGCTCTTTAAACCTTTTTTTATAAAAAGGAGAGTTGCTATTTAAATATTTTAATAATAACCTCAATTCATTCTCCTGAAACTCTTTAATTTCAGATTGGGATCTTTTTTCTATTTCAGGAATCATTTAATTTCCTTTTAATTTTTTTAATATACTCTTCCGCTTTCTCTTTATGAGGAATTGTAGAGATCTCTTTTGTTAATGCAATATTAAATTCATTTAAGGCAGCACTGTAATATTTTTGTTGATACAAATATTCGCCCACAAGGTAATAAACCTCCCATGAATTGGGATTCAATTTTATAAATTTATTCAATTCATCCGGAGAAATCTTCTTCTCATTCTTAATAGCATGTTGCACCTCTGTCTTCATGATTTTATAGTTTTCATAATCCCTAAAACTTTGGGTATCTACAAATGAATCTTTTGCAATAAGTTTATCAGAGATAGAAAAAGTGCTTGTTCTATTCTGCAAATTATTAAAAACACTATCCAGCTGAAAGGCAACAAACGCCCCCAATTGATATGGATTTGCAGAAACCCAAACCATCTTTTTATCCGGTTGAAAAACAACACCATGATGCGCAATCAACTGATTCAAAGCCTTTTCGTTTCCTAAACCTATATTTTTATCATCCAAACCTTTTTTATTTCTTAAAATATCTACTGCTAAACCGGGTGTAATTTGAACCTCCTTATTTAAAAGCTCTACCATTCTGTCATATCTGTATTTGGAATGACTTTCCTTCATTGTTTGCATATTATTTTCATCCTCTTTATATGCTTCACTTTGAAAGTGATTGGAACAGATCAATTCGGAAGAATTTTCTACTTCAAAAACTCCAAAATTATCAGGTGAGATCTCTATCAAAACAGCTCTGTTATCTATTGCACTTCCCACCATAATAGATTCCGACACAAATACTTCCTGTTCTTTTGCAATCGCAATTGCTTCGTTAATTGTTGATGCATATTGTACAATTTCTCTTGCAACAAGAGAGATAGGATTCTTAGCAATCTTTGGAATATCAGATTTACCTGCGTTGATAGTAACTGTTAATCCTTTTTCATTCATACCCGACATCACCCCAACAAATCCTGCCCAGGAAACCGACATAAATTTATAACCGTGTTCCGGATTTACAAAAGTGATGATCTTTTCTTTGGCAAATTCATCACCAATATAAAAATCAAGATTTCTTGCGATTAATAATTTACCATCCGGAGTGTTCTCTCCCCAAACAGCAAAAGAAGAACAGCCAACCAAAGCAAGATCCTTCATGGCATGGCCTATATCATGTGCTGCATGCAAATACAAACTTCGTTGATATTTATCAGCCAAATAATCGTATGTATCCGACAAGTAAGGAGAAATACCATAAATTTCATCTTTATATTCTTCCTTTACATACATATACATTTTACGTGTGTACCACGATAAGAATTTTCTTAAAAAATACCTGCTAAACTTCGAAGGTACCAACTCTTCTATTTTATCAAAAAACAAGGCTTCCTGTTTTTGTACTAATTCTACTGAAAGATCAGCAATGGTATTGCCAAGATCCATTGGGCTACCAGATGCAACCAACTCCCATTGTCCATAAATATTCTTTCGTAAACTATTCTCTCCTTTAAAGATCAAAGAATCTGAAACCTTCATTTTAGGCACTGAACCAATAACAAAATCATCCTTGTTAGGCTTATGTTCAATAGATCTTTTTGTTCCACAGGAAATAATCAACAAGAAAAAACCTGACAGCAATAACTGAAATATTCTCTTGTTATTTATCATTCGACCAAAGCATCGTTAATGGATTGTAATAATTTCTCTTTCCCTATGATCTCTGAGCAGGTCAAAACAGCTCCTATGGTCACTCCTAAAATACCATGCATATTTAAACTTTGTCCGGTAAAAAAAAGATTTTTTAATTTTGTTTTAGGTGATAAAAATGATCTCATCGGATTTTCTGCATCTTTTACATAACCATACATTGCCCCCTCGTTACTACCAATATAATCCCGATAAGACAAAGGAGTTGATGTGTGAATAGATTGAATAGCTTCTTTTATATTTGGGAATTTCTTCTCCAATTCATTGATAAAAATATCTGTTTTCTCTTCTTTAAATTTTTGATAAGTCAACCCCCTGTCTGATTCATCTGCAATGGTGTTAAATGTATGTTCCCATTGTCTTACTTCATCAAAATTCATATAGGTCATGGCAGTTAAACTATCTGCCCAATCATCTTGATTATTTTTTACCCCCATAGAGATCATATAGCCTTTTGGCCAGGTATCATTCGTGTAATTTTGAACATCCCAAACGTTATCTGCATTTTTAAAATGATAATAATTGAAATTTAAATAAGGAAAACTGTTTGGTTTAAAAATAATATATAAACTAAAAGCCGAAACCCCACTTTTAATTTGTTTTATTCTATTTACATAGGATTTTCGTAAACCTTTGCCTTCCAGCATTTCAATGGTACGTTTTGGTTCAATGTTTGAAATAAAAATATTTCCTTTTATTGTTTTACCTTCCTTTGTAATTACAGAACTTAGATCTTCCCCTTCAAAACCAAATTCAGATACTTCCTGGAATTTATATATTTCGCCTCCAAACTCCTTTAGTTTTTTTACCAACAGAGTTGAGATCTGTCCGCCTCCATTCACACACCTCCATGCACTTTTAATAAAAGAATTAACCGAAAGAGCATGCACATAAAATGGTGTGTTTGCTTCTCCCGCGTATAAAAAATTAGAACCGGCCAAAACAGCTTTTAATGTTTTATTATTGGTAACGGAATCTAAATAATCAGAAACTTTTAGTGTTAAAAAAGATTTATCATATCCATTGGTTTCACCATCTAAATTATACAATGGAAAGCTATCACAGGCATCTTTCACCATTTTACAATAGGTCTTTATCGCTTTTTCCTCTTCGGGGAATTGATTGATCAATGAAATTGTAAAATTTTTATAGCCTTGTGCGTGGTAAAACTCTTGTTCCGAATGGTCAAAAGTTATAACATCATATTTATCATTGTCTAATTTTTGAAGTTTCAGGTCATCCATGATGCCTAAATATTTAAAATAACTATAAAGGTTTTGCCCTTTATCTAAACTTCCGATATAATGCACGCCTGTATCAAATATTTTTTTATCTCTAACAAATATTTGCAAATTACCACCAAACTGATTGTTTTTTTCCAATACACAAACACTGTAACCATGACGTGCCAGAATATTGGCAGAAACCAATCCGCCCAAACCACTACCAATAATAACAATGTCGTATTTTTCTTTCACCTTAATATGTATAGGCGTAAAAATACCAAAAATTAGGGCATAAAAAAAGTGGAA
>JAOZTG010000018.1 GCA_029939235.1 Flavobacteriaceae bacterium | reverse complement strand
CAGAGGATTATTTTAAAAGTATTAAAAGAGACAGTTTACGAAATCTTTCTCACAGCATTATTAATGATCCGCTTCGAAATTTAGGAATCTCTAAAGCTGAATGGCGACTTGGTGGTCCCTTTACAAGAAATGCATCTGGTAAACTGGGAAGAAAAGAAGGCAGCCAGGCAACACCAAAGGGGTTGATGAAATTCCTGATCCAATTAGAACAGGGCAATATAGTAGATAAAGAAACCAGCCTTGAAATGAAACGATTGATTTATTTGACTGATAGAAGAATTCGTTATGCTTATTCACCAAAACTAAAAGATGCTGCTGTTTATTATAAATCAGGAAGCTATTACAGTGGTGGTGGTGGAAAATATATGGGTACTAAATTTAACTATATGAATTCTGTAATTATTGTGGAACAACCTAACGGAACAAAATACGCGGTTTGCCTTATGACAAATATTTTGGGTAAAAATTCAGCCAATGATCATTATTATTTGGCAGGAAAAATTGATGATATCCTCAATCCAAAATAGCTAGTACTAACTAGGCACTTTCAGAAGTAAATCAAATTAGTCAAAACATTAAAATAAATCCAGATAATTTTTATAGAATTACCTGGATTTTTTGATTTTTTCTATACTGAAAATCATTTTACTGTTTTTATGTCTCAACAAGACGCATTAATCCTAGAAAGATTTTAAGTTTAAAAAATTAGGCACTGTCATAACTATTATTGAAGAATCTTTTTGGCTAAAGAACTAATTTTAGGATTTTTATGTTTGGTGAGTCTTCGAATTATCTTAGAAGATGGTGGATTTTTAAGGTATTGTATCAAATTTAAAACTTTGAGTTTTGTAACTACACCTCTCTCATTTAGAAGGTTTGTCAATATCATATTTTCTGACAATATTTCTATTTCAAGATTAATCTCTTTTTCTGATAAAAAATGATATTCTAACATCGGAAGTAATTCATCTTTCAGTTCATTTTCTAATAAATTAGACAAGAATTCTATTGTATTAATCCTAGCTTCTTCTGTGTCATTTTTTAATCCCAGAAAAGCAACATCCATATCTGCTTCTGTATATTTCACACTTAACAGATTAAATATAGTTTTTAAGCTTATATCTAGTTGGTCTTGAAGGTAATCTAACAAATTTTTTCTAGCAGATTGTTCTTCTAAACCTAATTTGTTACTTTCCTTATCTTTCTCTAATTTTCTTACAAAATCTTCCAACGAATAGATTGCACTTAATGAATTTTTAAAGTATAAACACTCATTAAATATATTTTCACTTAATCGTTTATCAGATATTTTAAGTTTAATATCTTTATTTTTTATTTTTTCCAAAACCTTTGCTGCATTCGTCCTCACTAAAACATCTTTACTCTCTAATAACTGTAGTAATAAAACCAGTGATTTTTTGGTTTTAAATGATTCAATTATATCAGGTATATTTCCTCTAATTTTATCATCAAGTACTTCGTCTTCATCTATACTATATAATTTATTTACAATAGACTCCCCATAATTCTTTAAAGCATTTAGTACTTCATCCTGATAGGCATTTTTACTCGTCAAACCAATCAATTTTTCAATAAAGGGTTCATATCTGGTAAAACCAGCAGCTTTAATAGCATAAGTAACCAATAAAGGATCATCACTATTTAAATATTTATCAATAAAAGTATAATATTTTTTCTTGCCTGAATATCCAATTGTCAGCAGAAGAGCAGCTAATTCTTCTTTTCTTTGAATATCTTCCAAATCTGTAAATTCTTTGATCTGTTCTTCAACTCGATGGTTCAAATCATATTTTTCACCTAAAGATTTATTATGCCTTGAAGATCTTGCCAAACATAATAAAGCAGCATTTTTTATGTAGTCTTTTTTATGGTCTAAATATGCCATAACAACCCCTTTTTGTTGTTTGGAAGAATGTGCTAAAATATATTCCATCGATTCATAAACAACTTCATCATCGGTATCATTCTCCAACAGGTTTCTAATTTTTTGAAGAATTATTTGATCATCAAAACTATATACCTCTCTTATGGCTTCTGCCTTAACGCGACTGGAAGGATGATCCAATAAATTAATAATATGTGATTTAAAAATATCAACTTTTGCTTCACTTAGGTGCTTCATTAAGGTGATAATCTCATTATCTGTTCCTGATTGCAGGATCTCTATTAATGCCTGAGAGCTTTCTTTTCTTTTTGATTTTTTACTCTTTTTGCTACCAGCTATCATATCTTTGATGTTCTTTCTAAAAGCATCAAAATATGTATTTCTCAATCTGTAAATAAGTATAAACCAAACCACCAAAAAAATCAAAATAAGGATAGTGATATATTTTGTTCCTACATTAAGGCCTTTGATAATAAAAATCAATAAAAAACCAGCAATTCCGGTAGCAATACTATCCACTACAACATCAATAAATGGTTTGGCCTGTTTTTTAGTTTCATAGGAAACCGGCAAAATAGATAGTTCAAAAGATGCCTTATTTATAGACTGCTTAAAACTGCCATCTACTCCTTTTATAAGGATCAAAACCCAAAGTTCTGGTAATACCAAAAATAATAAACTCCCTAAGAACAAGCCTAGTGGTAGCAATAATAGATTTCTGCTTACACCAAATCTTGCCAAAAGTCTGTTGGTTAAAAAAAGCTGAATTATTAATGAAACTATATTAAAAGAAGAGAACCAAAACCCAAAAAAGGAAGCAAGTTCATCAGGATCCGGATAGATCTTGTGTGATATATCACTAAATTGATAGTCAACGAGTTTAGCAACAATCACACTTACTCCTACAATAGCTGCCAAATTCATCAGGTGCTTTGATTGAAATACTGAACTCATTGAGTTTCCAGATAATTCTTTCTTTTTATCTTTTCTCTCTTCCTTGGTGTATTTATTTAATTGATCTATTCTGATCTTCCAAATGGACAAAATGATAGGTAAACTAGAAATTAACAATACTGTGGCTACCAAAATAACGATATCGTTACCAAAATGCTTAGCCAATAAAGTAGTGAGGTATCCTCCAAAAATTCCACCAGCAATCGCCCCTGCTCCTATAAATCCAAATAATCTTTTTGCTTCTCTGAGGTCAAAAACGATATTGGCAATTACCCAAAATTGTGATGTTGCCAACACTCCAAACAAGGAGATACTCACATAATAAAAATATAGCAACCAGGTATGAAAAATATCAAAATGTATAAAATAACTCAGTAAGGAAAAGAAAATACTAAATAATAAAATCGTTGATACTGCAATTACTTTAATAGAAAACCTACTGTTTAACCAATTGTAAAAAAAAGAAGATGCGATAGCAACAATTGCCACCAGTAAATAACCATAAGGTAATTTCCCTGAACCTAATTCTGATAAGAAAACTGCTGTTACAGTAGGTTTGATCAATAATAAAACGGTTATGACCAAAAAGATATAAAGTTGCATCAAAAATGCAATTCGCATCTCTCCTTCACGAACATTAAATGTTTTTTTAAATAAATTCCTAATCATATTTTTCTATTAATTTATACAACTTATTTCTGATGCTTTTTTCAAAACTTTTTCAAGAGGAACTACCAGATTTCTAATGATCGACTCTCCACTGGTATTTTCAACCAATGCTACTATAATATATTTTCTTCCTGGCCCCCAAACCAAGGCAGAATCTGCATGATAATGTTTCCATGAACCCGATTTACGATAAATGGAAGCATCAGGTGCTATTTTATCTAAGGTATTCACAAACTTGTGGTGCAAAGCTGGATCTTTTAATATTTCAAGCATTTCTGCTGATCTTTCTCTGTCAATTAACCTTCCTATTGCTAATTGATAATAAAAACTACAAACCATAGAAACAGTTGCTCCATGACTCAATCCTTTCATTGGGTCAGGATACCTTTTCCCACTTTTGGCATATCTTTTTCCAACCCAAAGTCCTCCTCCACTTTCTTCATCGTAGAATTTATGCTCTGCATTTCTTAAAGTCTCTTCTATTTTCTCAAACCCAACCAGGTCGATCATCCTGGTTGCTGCCGCATTGCTTGATTTACTGATCATTAGTTTCAAATCATTTCTTATGGCCTCTGAGTCTGTAATTTCTCCATCATGAATACCTCTTTTTACTGCTAAAAGAACTGCTATTTTAGGCAAGCTTGCTGCATACATCATATGATCTTCATTTACCCCAGCAAATTTAATATTGTTCAAATCGTGTAAATCGACAATTCCAACAGCCATTTTCTTACTCTCAATTAAGTTTTTCCACTTTTTGTTTTTATATAATTCTTCTTTTAAAGCTGTTTGTAATTCGGTACACTTCAATTCTCTTATTGGAAGTGCTTCTCCAGAATAATTAACAGGAGGCAGTTGTTGGGCTTTTATATTTACAACATTCAAAGAAAACAAAACAACGGTCAATAACAGGTAAAGTCTATTTTTCAAAATATTTATTTTAATTAAACACAAATGTACAAATTTATAACTTCTGCCTCTCTTTTAGAACCTGGCTTAATTGACAGGCACCCAAAAGGTTTCTTTGGCATTGGAATCATTTGGCCTGTAGTCTGATTCCATGAGCTGAAAATGGGGACGTACATCCAATTGAAATTTAGATCCGGGTAACCAAACTTCAAATATATACTGCGTTGTTTTAAAAGCATCTTTAGCTGTACCATAGTATGTAAATACAGCATATTTTCCCTCCTTAATGATCAATGATTCCATACCGTCTGGTATTTCAAAGTGATCAATTACCTCAACTGCTGCCCAATTCTCAAAAATTATATTCGAATTAAATTCTTTAAAATTCAAGTCAGGACTATAAATTTGTATACTATAAAAGCTGGTATCAACCCTGTTCTCAATCATAAATAATTGTGACTTAAAACTCTTCCATAAAACTGATATTCTATCATTTGTCAATGACATCTTTATTTTTTTACCAACTAATATTTTATCAGAAAAATCAACAATTGTAACCCTTTCTTTCATATCAGTAATTATTTTGCTTTAATTTTCTTCCAGCCATTTAGCCATAAAAACATCATAAATTTTATAGGTATTGTTTTCATGATAAATCAATTCTTTCACTTTTAAAATTTTTAAGGCTGTACTGATCGTACTGGTGGTAGCAAGATCATACTTATCTCTAAATTTTTTAGACAAAGGTTTGCTTATTCCATTATTTTTGGCAATGGCTCTTAACAATTCATATTGCACCTTTGGCAATAAATTATTCAAATTCTGATAAATAGAATCCCTTTCATCAATTAATTGCCTTTTGGTATTATCGGAATCCTTTTGGGTAATAATAGCACCACTTATATACCATAATTTATTAAACATAGTTTGAATATAATAAGTGTACAAATCTGCCCATTCCAACAGATCATTCACAATCTCCTTTGAAATATTCTTTCCTGTTTGATGAAATTTCTTCATAATAAAAATTGCATAATCTTCTTTAGAAATCCTTTCCAGTTTTAAGAACTCACTCGATTGATAAAAAGGTCGAGAATAAGATGAAAACATTGCTGTTAATATATGCTGCTGACTTCCGCTAAAAATAAAATTGACATTTTTTAAATGTTGTATATGACTTCTCAAAAAAGCTTCAAAACCATTTTCATCATAATTTATTATTTGCTGAAATTCATCAATTGCAATAATAATTTTTTTGTCTTGTTCTTCTAAATAGCTAAATATTTCGGTTATAGAAGATTTTGCATGTTCGGTTGAATGTGGTTTTATTTCAACAGAAGGTATACCAGTAATTGGATCTAAAGTAATTATAGGGTTAAACTTTGATAAAAATTTTAAAACATTATCAAAAAATTGTTTCGATTTCGAATTAAAACTTCCCAAAACTGCTTTTGCCAGCTCATTGACAAAATCTTCTGCCGAATGGGTATTCATAATATCCAAATAAAAAGTATGTATATTTCTTTTTGACCTATAGGAATAGAATAAATGCTTGATCAATCCTGTTTTACCCATCCTTCTTAAAGAAAGTAAAACAATATTTTTTCCATTATTAAGAGAATCCGACAACCTTTTTGTTTCTTCTTTTCTGTTACAAAAATATTCCGGAGAGATGTATGAAATGATCGTAAATGGATTATCCATATTATTATGTTTTTAACGTAACGTAATTTACGTTACGTTTTTTACGTAATAAAAGTAGTAAATCATATCGACAAAAACAAGAGAATTCAATAAATTTACTCCAAAGGCTTCAAAATCAATTTATCTTCACTCTTCATAATTTCTTCTTTATTCAGCATCATTTTAACAAATTCACCTTTTAAATACTTTTGAGCCTGATCTTTGTAATGCTTGCTAAATACATTTCCTGATTGCCCTGTTGGCAAAATTGCAACTGCATTTTCTACATCACTAAAATCAACAATTCTTCTGGTTGACGGACCATGCCCTACTTCATATACTCCACTTTTATTAATTGGGAATCCCTGATTGTTCAATACTTCATTTGTTCCATCTGTTACAAAAGGTCCAACATTGAAAAAATTCTTTAGAGCATCTACTTTATCAAAAACATGCTTATGCGTAACTGTAATCGCTTTATTCCATTTCCAGCTATCTACGTCATTACCAAACTGTTCTTCTAAAGCATTTATAGACTCATGAAATGATTTTGTGAAAATCTCATCCCTGTTTTCTTTGATGTTTTTTGTTGTAATGTCATCCCACCAAACAGATTTTCTGGTATGAATTTGTTTTGCAATCTGTCGTTTATAAATGTGCGTCTTTAAAAATTGTTCGAAATCACTCTCTCCCATTTCATCTGCAAAAGTATTCTCAATAAACAACCATAAAAATTTTGTGTAAATAGTGGGGGCTACCTCATTCCCCGTAAACTCACCATCCCATTTTTTCAATATTTCTATGGCATATTTTTCGTTATCCGATAAATTTACTTTTGACAGATCATTTAATATAACAGGAATCAAATCCGGTATAACCGATGATCTAACATCATTTACCATAAGCTCCATATCTTTTTTTGTAAAATCATTTTTAGGTTGCAAGATGTCAACAATTCTTTTTGCCCTGTCCTCTGACAAATAATAACCCGGATATAAAACTCCTGCAACAGCATCTGGTTGATTATTTGCTGAATACACATAATTCCAGGAAGGATTTACTGCCTGCGGATTTTTTGAGAAATCTACATAATTTATTTGATCATGATCATTACTGTCTCCATTCAGAATAAATTTAGTGCTTATATCACTTTTTCTGGTATATAATTTTGCGGAGGCAAACCACGCAATATTATCTTTTGCATCACCATACATCAGGTTTAGTCCGGGTGCTACTATTTTTGAAACTCCCTTTTTAAAATCAGAAAGGGATTTTGCGTGAGAGATCTCATAAGAGGCATCCAGCATTTCATTATCCAGCTTGGTATAGATCCAGTCCATTGCAATATTTTTATCAGAATCTATTGATTCAATAAAATCATTCATAATCGGACCATGTTTTCCAACTTTCACATCAAAAGTTACATCATCTCCATCTTTAACTTTTATGGTCTCCTTTCGAATCTCATACGTTTGATCTTCCATTTCTTCGTAAAAATCAATATCATCATTTTCAAACATGGTCATTCCATAAGCAAAATCATAATTGTGACCCAATAACGGAAAAGGTGTAAGTGCCAGATTAAATCCGTAAATTTCAAAATCAGGTGTAACTATATGTGACTGATACCATACAGCTGGTTGAGAAAAGCCTATATGTGGATCATTGGCAAATATTACTTTTTTATTCTTTGTTTTCTTTGCCCCCACAACCCAGCTATTGCTACCAACAAACGGTGGTACCAATGAGTTGTCGAATATTGAATTTACAGAGGCTGCAATACCATTAGTATTTTTCTGATTTGAATTATTATTTTGAATTATCTCTGATTTAGGATCTATGTCAATAGCCAGATCTTTTAAATAAACATCCCCCAGTTTATTTTTAATATTTGTTAAAAAGGGATCGGTTTTATGCCCTTGTGCAAAGCCAAAACTCATATAGCCAAAAACATTGTAAATATCTTTAATCGTATACTTTACTTTCTCAATACCTATCAATCTAAACTCTATTGGAGTTGGACCATTTTCAATAAACTGATTGATCCCATCAAGATATGCCTGGGTTAAAATATAAGCCTGCGAACTTGTATCCAGCTTCTTAATAGACTCTGCAGCCGCTCTTTCAATACCAATTCCCTTAAAGAATTTATCTGTTTTTACCATGTCTTCACCAAATAGTTCCGATAGTCTTCCTGCCGAAATTCTTCTAATCAATTCCATTTGCCAAAGTCTGTCTTGTGCATGTACATAACCTAAAGCAACATATGCATCCTTTTGATTCTGAGCATAAATATGTGGTACACCTATTTCATCAAAATAAACATTCACTTCTTCCTTTAAGTCAGTCAACTGTAGATTTCCATTATAAACTGGCTTATTTTTTTGGATAAAGAACCAACTTCCGATAAGGATCAACACAACAAGTACAACAAATATTTTAAGAATCTTCTTCATCACTGGGATATTTTTTCTAAACAAATTGATTTAACCATGTAAATATACAAATTTGTATTTTCTTAACTTCGTAACTTTTTCATGAAAAACCAAGAAAATGTCTTGGAGCACCTATAAACATTGAATTAGATTTTTATTTTAGGTGACCCATCCCTATATTTGAGGTGTGTTTATACGTAGAAAGAAGAATAAATCAGGAACGGTTAGTGTTTACATTCTTGAGAAAAAGGATGGGAAACAGAATTTTTATTATTTAATCAAAAAAGAACCGATGCTTTCGCATCGGTTCTAAAAATATATAAGGTCATTAATTAACCTGTTTCTTAGTAGTGATATATTTCACTTTCTTTCATAAATGGATTTCCTTTGGCATGTAAAGAAACTTTACTCATTGCATTGAATATCACGAAGATAAATAATCCAAGAAAGAATGCCAAAGAACCTAATTCAGGAATTCCAATAAACCAGTTATCGCCAACAGTTGCCGGTGAAATCAATTGGAAAATATCAATATAATGACCAATCAATATGATGATACCGGTAGTAACCACAAACCAGGGAATACGTTTAAAATCACTATCCATTAAAACGAAAATTGGGAATACAAAATTCAATATCAACATCCCAATAAAAGGTAACTGATAGGAACCTACCAATCTTGGATAAAAGTATGCTGCATCTTCCGGGATATTTGCATACCACTGAAGCATGAACTGATCGAACCAAAAGTATGCCCAAAAAATACTAAAACCAAACATGTATTTAGCCAAATCATGAATATGACTACTGTTTACAAAAGGCAAAGCACCTTTGTTTCTTAAATAAATAGTTACCAAAGCTATCACAGTTATACCTGATACCAATACACTTGCAAACACATAAAATGAATACAATTGACTATACCAATGCGGATCTAAAGACATCAGCCAGTCAAACGACATAAACAATTCTAAAATTCCAAAAAGAACAATAAAAATAACTGCCAAATTAAAATTTTTCTTGTAGATCTTCACATCACCATCTGTATCTAAAGCTAATGAATTTTTTCGCAACATCCATCTAAAGATATTGTAAACGAATAAATATACAAATCCCCTGATCAACCATCCTGAAGTATTTAACCACCAGCTTTTACCGTCAATTACAGCATCATAGTTTGCACTCGCAGGATCAAAAGTTCCTTCAGCCATCCAGGCATACATATGATTCATATGAAAACCCGAAGCCAACAAGAACAAAAACAGTAAAATAGAACCAGGTAATATATAAGCTGTTATTCCTTCCATTACCCTAAACAATACAATTGACCAACCTGCCTGAGCTGCCCATTGAATAGAGTAAAAAACCAAAACAGTTACTGCAATCATTAAAAAGAAAAAAGCCGATATAAAGAATGCCGACCATGGCCTGTTCTGTGCCTGATGCAACAAATGCTCTAAATGACTTTGCTCTTCAGCTTCACTATGAGACGCTGTAGATTCACTTTCATGATCTGCACTTGCAACGGCATGTTCATCACTTTGTTCTGCTTCATGTGAATCCTGAGAATGATGTAAAGCCTCCTTAACATCTTCTGTGGTTTTAGGAGCTGTGAAAAAGCCGTAACCCATACCTAATGCACCAAGTATCATTAATGCAATTGAAAACGTTTTTAATTTACCTGAAAATGTATACATTTTATATTGTGTATTTATTTTTACTTATTATTTTATTAGATCTGCTCTTAATTTCTCAACATATTGTACTACTTGCCAACGTTCATTTTCTCTCAATTGAGAAGCATGTGACCCCATCATATTTCTTCCATACATAATTACGTGATAAATACTTCCTTGAGAAATATCTCTGTCTTTATAATTAGGAACCCCTAAAAACTTCTCATTCGTAACCAAAGTACCTTGTCCATCACCAGTTACACCATGACAAATTGCACAATAGATATCATAATTATCCTTACCCTCAGCTAAGTTTTTTTCATTTACTGCAATGGGTGATTTTAAAGAAACCTTAGCAGACTGATATCCTTCTTCTGTAAATGGATATTCATAAACCGTAGTTCCTCTTGCAATTGTACCTTCAACAGGTAATTGAGCACTAATACCGTTTTCAAAGTATGGATTTGAAGTATAAGCATCATATGGTACCGCAGTATACATATCTGTATCTGACATATACTGAATACTCCTTTTTGTTGATTTATCGTAATTACATGATGCCAGGCTCATTAAAAACAATCCGATAAAAGCTATATGTAAAATATTTTTCATTTTAAATAATATTATTTTATAGATCTCGTAGATCTCTTATTGTTTTTCTACAATTTTTGTTTCAATTGCACCGCTTTTACTTAAAAGATCTGTAATCTCTTTTTCATCACCTTCCACTACAACTTCCATTAAAAATTTATCATCCGTTGTACGGGGATCCGGATTACTGGCTTTTACAAACGGTCCAATTTTACTTCTTAAATAAAAGGTAATAACCATTAAATGTGCAGCAAAGAATACTGTTAACTCAAACATAATTGGTACAAAAGCAGGCATATTTTCAGCATAACTAAAATTTGGTTTACCACCAATATTTTTAGGCCAGTCTTCTATCATCATATAGTTCATCATCCAAATAGCAAAACCTAAACCGGTTAATCCGTAAATAAATGCTGTTATGGCTATTCGAGTATTTTTCAAACCCATCGCTTTTTCAAGACCATGTACTGGGAAGGGAGTAAAAACCTCTTCAATTTGATACTTTGCTTCACGAACTTTTTTAACTGCTGATAAAAGCACATCGTCGTCGTCAAAAATTGCATGTATAACTTTATTACTCATCTTATTATTTTTATTCAATTTTAAAGCTGTATTTTATTTCTTGTCTCTTCTTTCTTTATAACCATCACCTGATGATTTTAAAATTGATTTTACTTCTGCCTGTGCAACAACCGGGAAAGTTCTAGCATACAATAAGAATAAAACAAAGAAGAAACCTATAGTACCAACAAAAATCCCTATATCAACAAAAGTTGGTGAAAATTGTGTCCATGTTGATGGTAAGTGACCTCTACTTAAGTTAATAACAATAATATCAAAACGCTCAAACCACATACCTGTATTGATGATCAATGCCATGATAAAGGAAAAAGTAAAGTTTGTTCGTAATTTTTTGATCCATAATAATTGTGGAAACACTCCATTACATAATATCAATGCCCAAAATGCCCATGCATAAGGACCGGTTGCAGCACCTATTGATAGGTATGTAAAATCTTCATATGAACTACCGGAATACCAACCTACAAAAAATTCAGACATATACGCTACCATTACGATACCTCCGGTTACCAAAATAACCTTATTCATATTCTCAATATGAAGACGGGTGATATAGGCTTCTAAGTTTGAAACCTTACGCATAATGATCAATAAGGTTTGTACCATCGCAAATCCAGAAAACACCGCCCCGGCAACAAAGTATGGAGGATATACAGTACTATGCCATCCCGGTATAACCGAAGTAGCAAAGTCAAAGGATACAATAGTATGTACAGATAACACAAGAGGTGTTGCTAAACCTGCTAAAACAAGAGATACCTCTTCAAATCTTTGCCAGTCTTTTGCTCTACCTGTCCAACCAAAACTTAGTAAACTGTAGATTTTCTTTTGAAATGGCTTTGTTGCTCTGTCTCTTATCATTGCAAAATCAGGTAATAAACCTGTCCACCAAAATACTACGGACACAGAAAGATATGTTGAAATTGCAAAAACATCCCATAATAATGGTGAGTTAAAGTTAGTCCACAATGAACCAAATTGATTTGGTATTGGCATGGTCCAGTAACCATTCCAAACTCTACCCATGTGAATTATTGGGAATAATCCTGCCTGAAATACTGCAAATATGGTCATCGCTTCCGCGGAACGATTGATACCCATTCTCCACTTTTGACGGAACAACAATAAAACTGCTGAGATCAAAGTTCCGGCGTGACCGATACCAATCCACCAAACAAAGTTGGTAATATCCCAGGCCCAGTTAATTTTATTATTCAATCCCCAAACTCCAATTCCGGTACCAATTGTATAAGTAATTGCTCCAATTCCCCATAAAAAGAAAATCATGGCAATACTAAATACAACCCACCACCATGTATTTGCTTTGCCTTCAATTGGCGCAGCAATATCATTTGAAATGTCATGATAGCTTTTATCTCCTAAAATTAACGGTTCTCTAATAGGTGCTTCGTAATGAGACATAGTATTTTATAATATTAATTTATTCTTCTTGTTTTCTTATTCGATCAACGAAATTGCAATTAAGCTTCGCTGGTATTTTTAACTTTTAACTGATAGAATACATTTGGTTTTGTTCCCACAAAATCAAGTAATTTAAAAGTTCTATCATCTTCATGCATATGTGATACCTTCGTTGATTTATCATTGATATCACCAAATACCATCGCTCCACTTGAACATGCATTTGAACATGCTGTCTGGAATTCACCATCTTTAACCGGTCTTCCTTCTTTCTTAGCTTGTAAAATAGTTGCCTGAGTCATCTGAATACACATGGAACATTTTTCCATTACACCACGTGAACGAACAACCACATCAGGATTCAATACCATTTTACCCAGATCATTATTCATGTTGAAATCAAACTCATTGTTGTTTGCATATTTAAACCAGTTAAATCTACGAACTTTGTACGGACAGTTATTTGCACAATAACGTGTACCTATACAACGGTTATACGCCATTTGATTTTGACCCTGAATACCATGAGAAGTTGCCGCTACCGGACAAACTGTTTCACAAGGAGCATGATTACAGTGTTGACACATTACTGGCTGGAAAGAAACTTCCGGCGCATCTGACGGATGTGTTTGGGCATTGAAAAAATCACCTGTTCCAAATATACCTTCCTCTTTTCCTTTTTCAACGGTCATATCACTTGAGTAGTACCTATCAATACGCAACCAGTGCATATCTCTACTTTTTCTAATTTCTTCTTTACCTACGACCGGTACATTATTTTCAGCATGACATGCAATTACACACGCAGCACAACCTGTACAAGATGCAAGGTCTATTGATAAATTGAATTTTGTTCCTAAAGAATCATCAAATTTTGTCCATAAATTAACTTTATCTTGAGTTACTTCCTGGTGATCCAGTGAAAATTTAGGTTCCTCATTCCATTCATCTTTTGGTTTTGAAATAAAATCATCTAAGGTGGTTTCCTTTGTGATCTCTCCTTCTCTACCCATGATTGTATGCTGAAGCTGAACACAGGCAAATTTATGCTCACCAGATACTTTTTCAATGATGGCATTTTGAAAAACACCTCCTGCTAAAGGATAAGCATTTACACCAACATTCATATTTTTATGTAATCCTGTTCTTCCATAACCTAAAGCCATTGCAACTGAACCGGGTGCCTGACCAGGTTGAATATAGACCGGTACGTTACTCACTGTTACTCCATTGGCAACAATATTCACCATGTTACCATCTAAGGCTCCATTATCTACTGTCCAATTCTTCAATCCAAATTTTTCAGCATCAATACGAGAGATGAGTAAGTAATTATCCCAGGAAGTTCTTGTAATCGGATCAGGTAATTCCTGTAGCCATGGATTATTTGCCTGCTGACCATCACCTAAACCGGTTTTTGTATAAACCGTTAATTCAAGATCCGAACCTTTTATTTTTGACAATGCAGAACCAGCCGCATTGATATCAATTTCATTCACTATAACCTCACTTTCTTCTGAAGCAACATTAAAAGTTCCATCATGCAAAGTTCTGTTCCATGATTTACCTCCCAAAACAGATCCAGTCCATCTACCTTTTAAATAATCATAAAAAGTACCGGGAGTATTTGTCCATTTCATTAAAGTATCCTGAAACTGACGAGTATCAAACAATTTATTAATGGTAGGCTGTACCAAACTGTACTGACCTTTTTTGATCATTACATCACCCCACGACTCTAAATAATGTGGCGTTGCAATTACATATTGTGAAGCATTGGTTGTTTCATTAGCTGACATTGAAAAAGCAACAGTTAAACTCACTTTTTTCAACGCTTCGCCAAATTCTGCTCCTTTAGGTAAAGTATAAACCGGGTTTGTATTATGAGTAATCAAAGCTCCAACATTTCCGGCTTTTATATCATTAAATAATTGAGCAACTTTAGCATCATTACCGTGACGAATATTTTTTGTAGTTACAACATCAATAACGCTACTTTGGATATGATTGTTAATAGCCAAGGCTAATAATTGTGCATTATCATCCTGAATACCTGTTACAAAGACAGCATTCTTACCGGCTTTTTTAATTTGTGCCGCAGCTTTTAGTACAGCATCATTTAATGGTGATGCTTCCCTTGTAGAAACACCTTTAACAATTGCATTATATAATTTTATTAAAACTAAAGCTTGTTCCGATGGTTTTACGATAATTCTTTTATCGGCATTTCCTCCGGTTAATGTCATATTAGATTCAAATTGAATATGTCGTGACATTTTTCCACTTTTAGGAACTCTCCCTTTAGCATATCCTACTTCAAAATTACCTCCTTGCCAATCACCTAAAAAGTCAGCTCCAACAGAAACAATTACATCTGCATTTGCAAAATTATAATCGGGTAAAGCTCTGGTTCCATACATTTTTTCAAATGCATTTAAAGCAGCACTTTCTGAAACGGCATCATATACTACATGTTCCACATTACCATAGGACTCGGTAAATTTGTTCATCAAACTTTTTGTTGATGGGCTGGCGCATGTTCCGGTTAAGAAAATAATTTTTTTACCTTGTTCCTTTAAAGCATTCAATTTAGAAATAACTTCCGTATCTAAAGTTTTATAATCTATAGCAGATCCTTTGGCTAAGGATCCTCGTAAACGATTATCATCATACAATGACAAAACCGATGCCTGTACTCTCGCGTTTGTTGATCCGTTTTCAGAATCTTTATTTGGTTCAATTTTGATTGGACGCCCTTCACGAACTTTTACTAAAATATTAGCAAAATCATAACCATCAGCCATTGTAGTTGCATAATAATCAGCAACTCCCGGAATAATATCATCCGGTTTGATAACATAAGGAATAGAGTTCACAACAGGACCTTCACATGCTGCCAAAGAAGCAACTGCAGTTGAAAATCCAACATATTTTAAAAAGTCTCTTCGTGAAGTTTCACTGGTTTCTAAAGTTTCTTTATCACCTAAAAATTTATCTGTAGGAATATCTTCCACAAATTCATTTCTATTTAGCTTTTCAACAATCGAACTATTTTCGTTTAGCTCTTCAACACTTTTCCAGTATTTCTTGTTAGATGCCATTTATAATTTTTATTTAATGATTTAAAGATTTGAATCAAATTTATTTCAAATCTTTTTAATTCTAATTTTTGATCACTTTCTTAATAGTGACACTTACCACACTCTTTACCACCTAATTGTGCAATTGTTACTTGCTCAACACCAAATTTCTTTGCCAGTTCTTCATGAATTTTTGCATAATATTCATTGCCTTTCAGATCAACATTTGTTTCTATATGACAATCTAAACACCATGACATTGTTAGAGGAGAGTATTGATAAACTTCATCCATTTCTTCAACAGGTCCATGACATTCCTGACATTCTAATCCTGCAACATTAACGTGTTGTGAGTGGTTGTAATACACAAAATCAGGTAAATTATGCACTCTTACCCATTTTATAGGTTTTTGTTCATAATTCTCTATATATGCTAACTTCTCTACATCCCATCCAATTGCATCATAAATTTTTTGAATCTCTGTATCATAAAATTCTTTCTCTTCTTCTGATTTAACAGGACCATTATAATCGGTAATACTTTTATGACAGTTCATACAAACATTTACAGAAGGAATACCTGAAGTTTTACTATTCTTTGCAGAAGAGTGACAATATTCACAGTCAATTAAATTATCGCCTGCGTGGATTGTGTGAGAAAATGCTATGGGTTGAATTGGTTGATAATCCTGATCAACACCAATATCAAATAAGGCATCAAATAAAATATACGTTAATAAAAGCATTACAAAAATAGTAGTTACTATTTTTAAGAATCCATTATTACTTGCAATAAATACTGCAGCTGCCAATAATAAAATTACAAATACAATTAGATAACTTATCCATGTTGTTGAACTTTTTGAAGTTGCTACCATATCAGTTTCAGCGACCTGTGCTGTTGCAATTTGTTTAACATCACCTGCTGTAGTATAAGCTAAGATCGCGTCAATATCATCAGCAGAAAACTGAGGATATGGCGTCATTGGCATACCATTATATTCTTCAAAAATAGCAATTGCATCCTTATCACCACTGGCACGTAAAGCATTGTTATCTTTAATCCAGGCATGTAACCATTCGTTCGATCTTTTATCAGCAACATTAGCAAGCGGAGGGCCAATTAATTTTTTATCTAATTTATGACATGCTGCACAATTGGTCTGGAATAATTTTTTTCCTATGGCAACTTTTGGATCCGCCTTTTGAGTTGATGCAACAGCGGTATTTGATTCAACAGGCTTATCATCTGTATAAGCAAGAACATCATCAATATCCTGATCAGAAAACTGTGGATATGCTATCATTGGCATACCATTATATTCTTCAAAAATAGCAATTGCATCCTTATCGCCACTGGCTCTTAAGGCATTGTTATCCTTGATCCAGGCATGCAACCATTCTTTACTTCTCTTCTCGCTAACACCTTTTAAGGGTGGACCAATAAGTTTCTTGTCTAATTTATGACATGCTGCACAATTTGCATTGTATAATTTTTTCCCGTTAACCGGATCTCCCTGCGCATATAAATTTATCGTTAATAAGAAAAGAAAAGATAGTCCGGTTAATAATTTTTTTAATGTACTGCTTTGCATTACAACTTTTATTTGGATTATTTAAGTTTTATAAAATAGAACACATAAAATAATTAAGGTGCACTATTTTTCTAAATCAAATTAATTATATGACAAATGTCATCTTTGATTTATCTTTTACAAAAATACATTTTATAGCTTATGGTCAAAGTGTTATTATTATGTTAAAGTTAATTTATAATCATTCTAAATAGAAAAATATGCCTGCTACTTAAAAACATTCTTTTAGATTTGTAAAAAAATTATATTTTATGCTGATTTTAAACAAAAAAATAGTCTTTTTTAGTATTTTTCTTTTAGCATTATTTCCTGTAATTAGTTTTGCCCAGCAAACAGAAGGAGTTGTTAAAATTGAGACAAGTGCAAAAATTGATGAAACTGTTGCCAAGAAAAAACAATTCAATAAAAGTTTAAAAACAATTCAAGGCTATAAGATTCAACTGTTTTATGGCAATGAAAAGAATTCCTATAAAATAAAAGATGAGTTTAAAGCTCTTTTTCCTGGAATTAAGACCAAAATTGTTTTTAGTTCACCTCAATGGAAAGTACAGGTTGGAAATTACAGAACTCGGCTTGAAGCAGACAGACAAGTTGTTGAAATAAAAAAAGAATATCCGGGTGCTATCGTGATTGCATCAGAAATTGATAATTAATTCTTATTATTCTTTACCTTTGTTAATATGAATGAAAACTTAGATGCTACAAATAAAAATTTTGATCAGGCTGAGATTGATGTAGAGAAAAAATTACGCCCGCTTTCATTTGATGATTTTACCGGTCAGGAACAGGTCTTGGAAAACCTAAAGATATTTGTTGAGGCAGCTAACCAAAGAGAAGAAGCTCTGGATCATACACTTTTTCACGGCCCACCGGGATTAGGAAAAACAACACTTGCTCATATTCTTGCAAACGAATTAAAAACCAATATTAAAGTTACATCTGGTCCTGTTTTAGATAAACCTGGAGATCTGGCAGGTCTACTCACTAATTTAGGGACAAGAGATGTTTTATTCATAGACGAAATTCATAGATTGAGTCCGGTTATTGAGGAGTATTTGTATTCTGCCATGGAAGATTATAAGATTGATATTATGATTGAATCCGGACCAAATGCACGTACAGTTCAGATCAATTTAGAACCATTTACACTAATTGGTGCAACCACCAGATCAGGACTATTAACTGCTCCAATGCGTGCTCGTTTTGGCATTAGCAGTCGTTTACATTACTACAATACTGAATTATTAACCAATATTATACAGCGAAGTTCTAAAATCTTAAAGGTTGGTAATTCCATGGAAGCGTCAATTGAAATAGCAGGCAGAAGCCGGGGAACACCACGAATTGCAAATGCACTATTAAGAAGAGTAAGAGATTTTGCCCAAATTAAAGGGAATGGCAGTATTGATATTCAAATTGCGAAATATGCCTTAAACGCTTTACATGTAGATACGCATGGTTTGGATGAAATGGACAATAAGATCTTACTTACGATCATTGAAAAATTCAAAGGTGGCCCTGTTGGTGTCAGTACTATTGCAACAGCTGTAGGAGAAAATGTGGAAACTATTGAAGAAGTTTACGAACCTTTTTTAATACAGGAGGGATTTATCATGCGAACACCACGAGGGAGAGAAGTTACTGAATTAGCTTACAAACATTTAGGAAAAGTAAAAGGAAGTATTCAGGGAGATTTGTTTTAGAATCAAAATGTAATTAAATCATACTCCTGCTAAATTATTCAACCATGGGATTGTTTTCAAAAGAAAAACCAGCAGAACATATTTTTGTAAAGGGTAAAAATTGAAGTGTGATATTTGTGGACACGATAAATTTATTCATCGCGAAGCACAATTAAATACCAAAACCTTCAGCATGATGAATATTGATTGGGCTAACAAATCAGCCAATTGTTATGTATGTAATCATTGCTCCAACATTAAATGGTTTTTAGAAAAATTATAAAATCTGAATAATAAACATACTCATACGCAGTTTATCAAAACTGAAGCCCGACGCCTCGGTTTTTCTTCCTGTGGAATTGCCAAAGCCGAATTTTTAGAAGAAGAAGCTCCAAGATTAGAAAAATGGTTACAAAATGGTTTTCATGGAGAAATGAGTTATATGAAAAATCATTTTGATAAGCGATTAGATCCTACACTATTAGTTCCCGGAGCAAAATCAGTTATAAGTTTACAATACAATTATTATACAGATAAATCTCCGTCAGCCAATACATATAAAATTTCAAAATATGCTTATGGTGAAGATTATCACCATATCATCAAAGACAAATTATTTGAACTCTTAAATTATATTACAGAAAAGACAGGAGAGGTAAATGCCCGTGTTTTCACAGATTCTGCTCCTGTTTTAGAGCGGGCTTGGGCAAAAAAAAGCGGACTGGGATGGATTGGCAAACATTCCTTATTAATAACCCCACAAAAAGGATCTTTTCATTTTTTAGCAGAAATTATTTTAGATCTTGAACTTGTATATGATAATGAGTTTAAAACAGATCATTGTGGCAATTGTACAAAATGTATAGATGCTTGTCCGACAGAAGCAATTCTACCTGACAATTCTATAAACGGAAGTAAATGTATTTCCTATTTTACCATTGAATTGAAAAATGAGATCCCTTCCTCGATGAAAGGAAAATTTGACGACTGGATCTTTGGCTGTGATATTTGCCAAAATGTTTGCCCTTGGAATCGGTTCTCTTTACCTCACAAGGAAGAAAAATTCAAACCCCATCCTGATCTTTTACAAATGACAAAACATGATTGGGAGGAGATCACAGAAGATATCTTTAAAAGAATCTTTAAGAAATCTGCGGTAAAAAGAACTAAATTTCCAGGATTAAAACGTAACATAAGTATCTTTAAAAACTGATATTTGTTGGCTTTCTTCCTAAATTTATCTATTAATTTTGCATAAGATTTAAATCTAAACAAAATGTCAAAAAAAATAAATAAAAAAGACGCTTTAAATTATCATGAGTTTCCAACTCCAGGTAAAATTCAGGTTGTACCAACCAAAAAATATGCAACCCAACGAGATCTAGGTTTGGCATACACTCCAGGTGTAGCTGATCCATGCTTAGAAATTGAAAAAAATCCAGAAAAAAGTTACAATTACACTTCCAAAGGTAATTTAGTAGCTGTTATTTCAAACGGAACAGCAGTATTAGGCTTGGGAGATATAGGTCCGGCAGCATCTAAACCGGTTATGGAAGGTAAAGGATTATTATTCAAGATATTTGCAGATATTGACGTGTTCGATATTGAAGTAGATGAAAAAGATATCGATAAGTTTATTGCAACTGTAAAAGCCATTTCGCCAACTTTTGGTGGAATTAACTTAGAAGACATCAAAGCTCCTGAAGCTTTTGAAATAGAAAGACGACTTATAGAAGAACTGGACATTCCTGTAATGCATGATGACCAGCATGGTACCGCAATTATATCTACTGCCGCATTAAAAAATGCTATGGAGCTTGTTAAAAAAGACCCTAAAGATGTGATACTTGTTGTAAGTGGCGCAGGAGCAGCAGCAATTTCCTGCTCAAAATTATACAAGAAAATAGGTGTGAGAGGTGAGAATATAATAATGTGTGATAGCAAGGGTGTTATCAGAAAAGACAGAGGGAATTTATCTTCTCAAAAGGAAGAATTTGCGACAGAAAGAGATGTCAACACCTTAGAAGAGGCAATGATAGGATCAGATGTTTTTATTGGTCTGTCAAAAGGAGACATAGTAAGTCCGGAAATGCTGTTAACCATGGCTAAAGATCCTATTGTTTTTGCGATGGCAAATCCAACTGCTGAAATCAACTATGACCTGGCTGTAAAAACCAGAAAAGATGTTATAATGGCTACCGGCAGATCTGATTATCCTAACCAGGTGAACAACGTTTTAGGGTTTCCATTTATTTTTAGAGGAGCTTTAGATGTGAGAGCCTCAAAAATCAATGAAGAAATGAAAATGGCTGCTGTGCATGCTTTGGCAGAACTCGCAAAAGAAATTGTACCGGACCAGGTGAACATTGCCTATCACGAAAAAAACATTCATTTTGGTAAAGAATATATTATTCCAAAACCATTTGATATAAGATTGATCTCTAAAGTTCCACCTGCAGTGGCAAAAGCAGCCATGGAAACAGGTGTGGCAAGAAAACCAATAACTGATTGGGATGCTTATATTGAAGGGCTTGAAGAACGTTTAGGATCAGGAAATAAACTATTACGAACCATTACCAATCGGGCAAAAACAAATCCAAAGAGAGTGATCTTTACAGAAGCAGATCATATGGATGTTCTAAAAGCCGCTCAAATTGTGTATGAAGAAGGAATTGCAAAACCAATCTTACTTGGAAATAAAGAAGTAATTTCTAAATTGATGAAAGAGATTAAGTTTGATGCAGAAATTCCAATGATTGATCCTTTGTCCAAAAAAGAGGAAAAAAGAAGAAATCAATTTGCTGATATTTACTGGAATCGAAAACAACGCAAAGGGATTACAAAACTGGAAGCTCGTAAACGAATGCGAAATCGTAATTATTTTGCATCCATGATGGTAAATAATGATTTAGCAGATGCATTGGTTACAGGCTACTCCAGTAGCTACCCAATTGTTGCAAAACCAATTATAGAATTGATCAATAAGGAAAAAGGTATTAACAAGGTATCTGCAACAAATCTAATGTTAACTGATAGAGGTCCGCTATTTTTGTCGGATACAGCCTTGAACATTGATCCTAGTCCAGAGGAATTAGTAGAAATTTCAAGATTAACCTACTCTACCATGAAAATGTTTGGTTTGAATCCTATTTTGGCTTTTGTTTCCCATTCAAATTTCGGTTCATCTAAATCAGATTCAGCTAAAAAAATATTAAAAGCAGCAGAGATGATCCATGAATCTCATCCTCATATTGAAATCGATGGTGAATTACAGGTTGATTTTGCCTTAAACACGCAAATGCGCTCTGAAAAATTTCCTTTTTCAAAAATTGAAGGAAAAAAAGTGAATGGTTTGATATACCCAAATCTTGAAGCTGCAAACATAAGTTATAAATTATTAAAAGAACTCAATAAGATTGATTCTATCGGACCATTAATTATGGGACTTGAAAAATCAGTGCATTTATTACAATTACATGCAAGTGTTGATGAAATTGTTAATATGGTAAGTGTTGCTGTTGTTGATGCACAATGGAAATCAAAAAAAGAGTCTGTTTAATTTACTTATTTAAACAAGTGTCTATTTCTAATTTTCACATGAATTTTAGTCTTTCTTTTTCTTGGAATCAGATAGGTTAAAATTCATGTTCTTTTCAATATTTATCATTACATTTGGCGTAATATATCAACCAAATTAAATGATTACACATATTTCAGGTAAATTAGTAGAAAAAAATCCGGCGAATATTGTTGTTGAATGTAATGGCCTGGGTTATTATTTACCCATTTCATTACAAACATTTTCTAAAATTCCTGACAAAGAATTTATAAAGTTATACACCTATTTGAATATCAGGGATGATGCCCATATTCTATATGGATTTGCAGACAAAACTGAAAGAGAGATCTTTAAATTTTTAATCTCTGTATCCGGTGTTGGACCAAGTACTGCAATAACAATGTTGTCTTCTATGGATTCAAAAGAAATCCAACAAGCGATAGCTTCTGAAGATGTTGCAAAGATAAAATCTGTTAAAGGTATTGGAATCAAGACTGCACAAAGAGTAATAGTTGACTTGAAAGATAAAATATTGAAAACGTATGAATTATCAGATGATATTTCAGTTTCAAACAATACAATAAAAAATGAAGCGTTATCAGCATTGGAAGTCTTAGGATTTTCAAGAAAAAAAGTAGATTCGGCAATACAAGTTATTTTACAAGATTCTCCAAACATTAGTTTGGAAGAATTGATCAAAAAAGCGCTTAAAAACTTGTAAAAATTTGATTAAAAAATATCAATTTAAATATAATCTCTCCTTTATATTTATTGTGCTTTTATTTAGTGCAGGTGTTATTTCAGCTCAAAATTCTTCTAATAATAGTCAACTAACCAATAGCAACTCAACTACTTCTGTAAAAAAAGATACTATTTCTCCTTTACCTTACTCATTTAGTAATTCACAAAAAGGCAGTCTTTTTTTAAGCCCTAAAACCGAAACAGAGGTGATTTTTGACCCACAGAGCGGTAATTATATATTTTATGAAAAAATTGGTGAGTATTATTTAAAACATCCAACTTATATGACCGCTGAAGAGTATAGGGAGTATCGTCTGCAAAGAGATATGCTGGAATATTCAAAAGAAAAAATAAATGCAGTTGGCGGTAGAACAAAAAATAGTGCAGATGCCCAAAAAAATCTATTGCCAACTTATTATGTGAATTCTAACTTTTTTGAAAGTATTTTTGGAGGAAACACCGTTGAAGTAAACCCGCAAGGTTCTATTCTCATTAAAATGGGAGTAATTCATCAAAGTGTTGAAAACCCCCAATTGTCAGAGCAAAACAGGCAAAGCACAACCTTTGATTTTGACCAGGAGATCAGTGCCAGTTTAAATGCAAAAATTGGTGAACGGTTGAAAATATCTGCAAATTTTGATACCCAATCTACTTTCAATTTTCAAAATATGGTAAAATTGGAATACACTCCTACCGAAGATGATATTATCAGAAAAATTGAAGTAGGAAATGTATCCATGCCAATTAGAAACTCTTTGGTGAACGGTGCTCAAAACCTTTTTGGAGCAAAGACTGAATTACAATTTGGTAATACAATGGTAACTGCAATATTTTCACAACAACGATCTCAGGTCCAATCTGTATCGGCACAAGGTGGCTCTGTTATCAATGAATTCGATTTTAAAGTAAGTAACTACGATACGAACCGTCACTTTTTTATTGCACATAATTTCAGAGACAATTATGATGAGGCCTTAGAGAATTTCCCACTGATTAATACTTCTGTCAATATCACCCGGGTTGAAATTTGGGTGACCAACAGAAACGCAACAACGGTAGGAACCAGAAATATTGTAGCCTTATCTGATCTTGGAGAAAATAACCCAAACAATATTGGCCCAGCTAACGTAACACCAAATACTGGCACACAAGATCCATCTAACGAAGCAAATAATTTAATAGACCTTCTTACTTTAAACGGTCCCATCCGAAATATTTCCAGTGTAGGACTGGCTTTATTTCCTTACAAGATGGCACAGGGAAGAGACTATACCATTTTGGAAAATGCCATAAAACTTGTGCAGGGTATTGATTTTACGATGAATGCTCAACTTGGATTTATTACTTTGAAAAGACGACTGGCTGAAAGTGATGTTTTGGCAGTTGCATATGAATACTCAGATGGCACAAATGTTTATCAGGTTGGTGAATTTACAGATGATGGTGTCATAGCTCCGGATAACCTTGTTGTAAAAATGTTACGTAGTGAGATTATCAATACAAGTATCCCTATGTGGAATCTGATGTTGAAAAATGTTTATGAAATACCCGGAGCATTTCAATTGCAAAGAGAAGGGTTCAGATTAGAATTATTATATAACGATGACAGCACTGGTAAACCGGTTAATATTTTGCAAAATGCTCAAACACCCGGAGTAAACGAAAAAACTCTTTTGAATTTAATGCGTATTGACCGATTAGATCAAAATAACAATGTAATGCCTGAAGGAGATGGTTTTTTTGATTATGTGGAAGGAATAACCATTGATTCCAGAAATGGTTATGTAATTTTTCCAACGGTAGAGCCATTTGGTAAAGACCTGGATGATATTTTAGTGCCTCAGGATGATATTTATGTGTTTAATGAACTTTATGACAGAACAAAATCTGAAGCCCAAAATGACTTTCAGCATAAGGATAAATATTTTATAAAAGGTTATTTTAAAGCAGAAAGTAAAAATGGAATTCCATTAGGGGCTTTCAATGTTCCCCGAGGATCGGTTATCGTTACAACAGGTGGAAGAGAATTGATTGAAGGTGTTGATTATGTTGTTGATTACAATATTGGTAATGTGCAAATAATTAATCCAACTTTAGTTGAATCGAATGCTCCAATTCAGGTGTCTGTAGAGAATAATATCGGATTTAATCAACAGCGAAAAAGATATATGGGTGTTGATGTTTTGCACGTTTTTAATGATCAATTAGCGGTAGGAGGAAATATCATCAACATGAATGAGAAGCCTCTTACCCAAAAAGCTCAATATGGCTCAGAACCTGTTAACAATACTATATTTGGGGCATATTTAACTTATAATAAAGAGATTCCATTACTAACTAAATTAGTAAATAAATTACCAAATATTGATACAGATGTACCTTCTAATTTATCTGTTAGAGGTGAAGTTGCCTATCTTTTACCAGGCTCACCAAGTGGAATAGATCTTGATGGTGCAGCAACATCTTATATTGACGACTTTGAAGGAGCTCAAATCCCTTTAGATGTTAAATCTCCCAAACAATGGTTTTTGGCGAGTACACCACAAGGACAGACAGGCGATTTGGATTTCAATAATGGAAATCTTGCACCCGGTTTACCGGATGAATTAAGAACTGGCGCCAAACGATCCAAATTATCCTGGTACAATATTGATCGATTATTTTACGGAACACAGTTAAAACCAGGAAATATTGATAGTGATGAACTATCAAGAGCAGAAGTAAGACAGATCAGTTATTCAGAATTATTTCCAAACACTGATCTTGATATCACGCAATCTACCATTATTAGAAGTTTTGATCTTTCTTATTTCCCTTCTGAAAGAGGAACTTACAACTATGACAATAGCTATGATGGGCAAGGAAAATACCCTAATCCGGAAGATCGATGGGGGGGGGTTACAAGAGCATTAACCACAACAAATTTCCAACAGGCAAATATTGAATATATTCAGTTTTGGCTAATGGATCCATATGAAAACTATTCTATTGAGCCTGGAGAAGGAGCTCCTGCCAACCCTCCATCAGATGCAGATTTTAATGGAGAGTTATATTTTAACCTTGGAAGTATATCTGAAGACATCTTAAAAGATGACCGAAAAATGTATGAGAATGGTTTACCTGAAGACGGTATTCAAATACCAGGCAATAATGTTGAAATTACACCCTGGTCTTCTATTCCGAAAAACCAGTCTCTATTATATGCTTTTGATGAAAATGATGCTTCCAGAATTAATCAGGATTTAGGATTGGATGGGATAAATGATGATGACGAAGCAGCTAAATTTGGCTCATTGTTTGGATCGGATCCTTCTGCTGATAACTTTAGATATTTTAGAGGTTCTGAAATGGACAATGAGGATGCTTCTATTATAACCAGATATAAAGATTTTGGTTTAACGCAAGGAAATTCTCCAACAATAAATAATTCAACGGAAAGTTTCCCAACCTCATCAACTACTTACCCGGATGTAGAAGATATCAATAAAGATCAAACCATGAGTGCTGTTGAGAGTTATTACCAATATAAGGTATCACTTAACAGAAATGATTTTGTGGTTGGCCAAAATTATATTGTTGATAAAAGAACAACTACTGTAAAATTACCTAATAACACCACACAAAATGCAACCTGGTATCAGTTTAGGATTCCCATTTCAAAACCTGAAGATCCTAATAATATCATTAATGATATGGCTGGATTTACATCCATTAGGTTCATGCGAATGTTTTTAACAAAATTCAAGATTCCTGTAGTTTTGCGTTTTGGTGAATTACAACTGGTTCGTGGTGACTGGAGAAGATACACAAAAACATTGGATGATGCTATTCAGCCTCCACAGGATATTACACCAATTCAAAATCAAAATTTCGAGGTTGGTGTTGTAAATATTGAAGAGAACGAGGACAGACAACCAATACCTTACGTTTTGCCTCCTGGTATTAAACGTGAAAGATTACAGGGAAGTACTACTATTCAACAACAAAACGAGCAATCATTATCAGTAAAAGTTACTGACCTTGAACCTGGTGAAACCAGAGCCGTATTTAAAAATACAACTTTTGATATTAGGATGTACAAACAATTAAAAATGTTTATTCATGCTGAAAGTATTGGTGTTAGTGATGGTGTAAAAGATGATGAATTAATTGGAATTGTGAGATTAGGAAGCGATACAGATAATAATTATTACCAAATTGAGATCCCGCTTAAAATTACTCCTTTTGGAGCACAAATTGCAGAAGATATTTGGCCTGAATTGAATAACATCATTGCAAGCATTGAAAATTTTGGACATTTAAAATTAGAAAGAATAGATCAGGGAGCAGCTGTAAATGAATTATTTCCTTTGCCAATTCCTGGAGAACCTACTGAGTTTAGAATTAGAATAAAAGGTAATCCAAACCTTTCTAACATCCGGACCTTTATGTTAGCTGTAAAGAACAATTCCTTTTTACCAAAAAGTATGGAACTATGGTTCAATGAATTAAGAGTATCCGATTTTGACAATGATGGAAGTTGGGCTGCAATTGTAAGTGCAGATGCCAATTTTGCAGATTTTGCAGATATTTCCTTAACAGGAAGTATGCATACCATAGGTTTTGGATCTCTTAACCAAAGCGTTAATGAAAGAAGTATGGATGAATTAAAACAATACGGAGTTGTTTCAAATATTAACATTGGTCAATTATTACCTAGAAGAGTAAGCTTGAGTATTCCTGTCAATTTCAGTTATGGTGAAGAATTTAGAGATCCTAAGTATGACCCTCAATACGAAGATGTTCTTTTTGAAAAAGGTAACACAAACAGTGATGTTTCCAGAGATTATACGCAAAGAAAGAGTTTAAATCTTATCAATGTAAGAAGAAATAAAACACAATTTAACAGAAAGCCACATTTTTACGATGTTGAAAACCTTTCTGTATCATATTTATATAATGAAATTTACCACAGAGATTATAATATTCAAAAGTTTATTGACCAGAAACTGAGAGCCTCGGCAAATTACAACTATAGTTTTCAGCCTATGGTGATTGAACCGTTTAAAAATTGGGGATTGGCAAGTGAAAAAGATTATTTAAAATTTATTCATGATTTTAATCTGAATTTATTACCAACTTCATTCTCTGTAAATACAAATATTATACGTAACTACAATGAACAGTTGTCTCGTTCACTTGTTGAAGGTTTACCCGAATTACCAACATTAAAACAACGAAATTTTATGTTTGACTGGGATTACCTGCTTTCTTATAATCTTACCAAATCATTACAGTTTACTTTTAGAGCTTTAAACAATTATGTATATGATCAGTTTGAAAGTAATGAGGATATCCAGTTATATGATAATTTCTTTCAAATTGGAAGACCTGAACATTACCATCAAACCTTAAATTTAACCTACAAAATTCCTTTTGATAAATTTAAATATCTGGATTTTATTAGTGGAACCTATAATTACACCGCAGATTATGATTGGCAGGCTCCTTCTTTTTCTATCATTGAAACAGTTGGAAATACCATTCAAAATGCCAATACCCATAATTTCACTGCAGATATGACCATGGACAGATTATATAAAAATATTGGCTTAGATAAGTTATTTACAAATACTAAAACCATTGATGCAAAACAAGACCCTAATACCGGAGCTATAGTTAAAACCAAAAAGAAACAATCTGTTGGTCAGAAAATTGGTCGTGTGGGTGTTGATATATTAACTTCTGTAAAAAATATAAGGCTATCTTACACTGAAAATAACGGTACTTTTTTACCTGGATATATTCCGGAAATGGGCTTTTTGGGACGTAACAATTATTCAGGCAGCCTTGCTCCAACTTTTGGTTTTGTATTTGGTAGTCAGGCAAGTATTATTGACAAAGCTTTAGAAAATGGCTGGTTACTATCAAGAGATCTAAATGATAATTACTATTCTAAAAGTTATAGCAGATCTCATTTTGATAAATTTGATTATTCTGCAAATATAAAACCAACCAGAAATATTGATATTGAAATATTTGGAAACAGAACACTTACAAAAAGTTTTACCCAGCAATTAGATGTGGTCAATGGAATTTTTAATGAAACACCACAAAATGCCGTTGGTAATTTTAGCATTTCCTATTTTATGCTCGGCTCTTCTTTTAACGATGCTGACGCTACATTTCAAGAATTTAAAGACAATAGAAATATCATTTCTCGCAGGTTAGCAGACAAAACAGGTGGCAATATTGATGGTTTTGGTAATACCAATCAGGATGTTGTACTTCCATCTTTTTTAGCCGCTTATTCAGGAAATAATGCAAACACAATTGAACTTGGTGCTTTTAGAAATACTCCTATACCAAACTGGCGAATTACCTACAAGGGTTTAAATCAAATCGGATGGATAAGAAATAATTTTAGAAACGTTACTTTAGAACACAGTTACAGATCGGTTTACTCCATTCTTTCCTATACCAATAATTTAAAATACGACAGCAATAACCCTTACGGGGATAGCAACAGAGATATTGCAGGGAATTTTAATCCACAAAAACTTTATAATGGAGTTAATTTAATTGAAGAATTCTCTCCTTTACTAAAAGTAGATCTGAAAATGAAAAACTCCTTTTCATTAAGGGCAGCTTATAACAAGGATAAAGCTCTAAATTTGAATTTTAACAACAATACTGTTACTGAAATTTCAGGAAATGAATTAATTGTAGGGTTGGGCTATAGAGTAAAAAATGTTGTCATGAGTTTTAAAACCGGCAACAAGACAACTAAATTTCAGGGAGACATAAATTTTAAAGCCGATTTAGGAATTAGAGATAATGAAACTGTTATCCGTGCTTTTGCAATTGGAGATGAAATTGACAATAATCAAGTTACAGGAGGGCAAAATTTAATATCCTTTAAATTTTTGGCTGATTATTCTTTGAATAAAAATTTACTTGCATCCTTTTTCTTTGATTATAATAAGTCTAAATTTGCAATCTCAACTACTTATCCAAGAAGTTCAATCAACGGCGGAATAAGTATTAGATATATTATTGGAAATTAATACAATTATTTAAAATTTAAACCAAATAAAAATGAACGTACCCGAAAATTTAAAGTACACAAAAGATCATGAATGGATCAAAATTGAAGATGATGTTGCCACAGTTGGTATTACAGAATTTGCTCAAGGAGAATTGGGTGATATTGTATATGTTGATATCGAATCAGTTGATGAAACAATCGATATAAATGAGGTTTTTGGAAGTGTTGAAGCAGTTAAAACAGTTTCTGATCTTTTTATGCCTCTAAGCGGAGAAGTAATTGCTTTTAATGAGGATTTGGAAGATACTCCTGAAAAAGTAAATTCTGACCCCTATGGTGATGGTTGGATGATAAAAATTCAGATTTCTGATAGTTCTCAAATTGACGATTTAATTGATGCTGCAGCGTATAAAGAAATTATTGGAGCATAATGCGTTAGCAATTGCAATCATTACAACTTTGGCAATTGCTTTCTTAAGTTTAAGTCATTTACCAAAGCTGGATATAGGATTCAAAATAAAATCCAGTGATAAGTATTTACACACCACAGCATACTTTATTTTAAGTCTGGTGTGGTATTTTGCTCTGCAAAAAAAAATTAAAAAAAGAAGGTTTAAAGTTTTGTTGATTTTATTCCTTATATTTTATGGCATTATTCTTGAGGCATTACAAGGTGGATTGACAAATTATCGAACAGCAGATTTTTATGATATTATAGCGAATTCAGTTGGTGTGTTGATTGCAACCCTGCTAATTAACAAAATATTAGATTGGTATCATACAATTTAAAAAAATACTTGTTTTTGTGCCAATTATTTTATTAAATTAGCACTTTATAAAATTTTTATATAATTATGGAAGTTAAGAAGAACCCAAAAGCAGATCTTGAAAATTATAATAAGCAGTTTATGCTGCTCGGCTTAGCACTTGCTTTGTTAATAATTTATATTGGGATAGAATGGAAAACATTTGACCGTACTGTTGCTGATCTAGGTTTGGCCAATACTGAATTAGAAGAGGAAATAGATATTCCTATTACAGAACATATTCAGGAAGTTAAACCACCACCACCACCACCACCTGCTCCTGAAAAAATAGAAATTGTTGAGGATGAAACTGAAATTGAAGAAACTGTTCTTGAATCAACTGAAACTGATGAAACGGAAGCTGTAGAAGTGGAAGAAATTGAAGAGGTTGTGGAAGAGGAAGAAGTTATTGACGACGTACCTTTTGCAATTATTGAAAATGTTCCTGTTTACCCTGGCTGTAAAGGAACAAATGCACAAAAGAAAAAATGTATGGTTGATAAAATAACCAAATTAGTAAATAAAAAATACAATACAGGTCTTGCTGGTGACTTAGGATTAAGTCCGGGTAGAAAAAGAGTATACGTTCAGTTTAAAATTGACAAAACAGGAAAAGTTGTAGATGTTAGAGCAAGAGGACCTCATAAACGATTAGAAAAAGAAGCTATTCGTGTTGTGAATATGATTCCTAATATGGAACCTGGTAAGCAGAGAGGAAGACCAGTTGGTGTAAAATATACACTCCCTATCACCTTAGTTGTTGAATAAACAATTTTAAAAATATTTATAAAGCATCCATTTTCGAATGGATGTTTTTTTTTGATTTCCTTTTACTTGTTTAAATGATAAAAATCAAAAACTATGGAAATCATTGATTTAGAAGAGATAAAAGAAGAAGTTGATGTAAGATCATAAATGTAAAAGCCCGTGGTCCACTTGCAAGATGAAAGAAAGAAGCAATCCGGGTTGTTAAACTATTAACTCTTCTAGGAACAAGT
>JAOZTG010000101.1 GCA_029939235.1 Flavobacteriaceae bacterium | reverse complement strand
AAGGTATCCAAATGTGCAACTTCCCAAGGTTTTTTACCAAAAAGATTCAATTTTCCGGGTAGTTTTATTTTGTTGATGATCATTCTTCTGGCTATATAGGGGAAATCAAATTCCTTACCATTGTGGGCACATAAAACATGTTGTTTTCGGCTGTAATACTTTTCCAGTAAGTTTTTAAAATCCATCAATATCTTTACTTCATCATTTCCATAAAAGGATTTAAGTCTGAATGTTAGATCAGTAGTCTGGTCATCAAAAAAACCTACAGAGATACATACAATTTTGCCAAACTCTGCCCAGATACCTGCACGTTCATAAAACTCTTCAGGAGTAAAATCTTCTTTACGCTGGTATTGTGTTTTTTTTGTAAATAATTCCTGTTTAACAGAATTCAATTCATCAAAATTTTCTAATTCAGGAACTGTTTCAATATCCAAAAAAAGGATATTACTAAGTTTAATCTTGTTTTCCATATTACTATTTAATGATTTTAAAAATAGAAGGTTAACATTAATAGATTGATTTCTAATAATATGTTATTGTTAACTTTGCCAACAGGTAGTATTTTTACATTATTTTTGGATATTAAATAAAAAAGAAAATGAAAAATGAAACTATAAAGATCTTATTGGTTGATGATGAGCCTGATATATTGGAAATTGTTGGATATCATTTAAAAAAAGAACGATATAAGGTTTTTAAAGCCAGTAACGGAAAAGAAGCAGTGAGTAAAGCCCAAAGTGTTGAGCCTCATTTGATCTTATTAGATATCATGATGCCGGAAATGGATGGAATTGAGGCCTGTGAGAAAATAAGAACAATAAACGGGTTGGAAAATGTTTTAATTGCATTTTTTACAGCTCGTGGTGAAGATTATTCACAAGTTGCCGGATTTGAAGCCGGGGCCGATGATTATATTACGAAACCTGTAAAACCAAAAGTACTCATAGGCAAGGTAAAAGGACTGTTAAGACGATTAAAACATATTGATTCGACAGAGAGTAACATTTTGTCTTTTGATGGAATTACTATTAATAAAGATCAATATTATGTTGAAATTAATAAAGATAAAATTACCCTGCCACGAAAAGAATTTGAATTATTAAATTTACTTGCCAGTGTACCCAACAAAGTTTTTAATAGAGAAACTATTTTAAAAACAGTTTGGGGTCAGGATGTTATTGTTGGTGGAAGAACTATAGATGTTCATATAAGAAAACTTCGTGAAAAGATTGGAGATGACTATATCCAAACCATTAAAGGAGTTGGGTATAAATTCGTGGTTTAATTTTCTCTTTTTTTACATTCAGTTTTCATTTCTTTAATATATTTGTTTTTCAAATAAAATCTCTTTGAAATTTATTCAATTACATAAGCAGGTATTTTTAGCATCTACATTGATCATTATTTTTATATTTCTATCCTTATTTCTATTTTTTTACTTTGATCTTCAAAACAACTATTTTTATCTGTTTCTATTTGTTTTATTTGTATTTGGAGTTGTTTATGCTATTGTTAGAATAAATATTAAATACTTAATACATAGGCAATTAAAAACAGTTTTTGGTACTTCAATGTTTAATACAGATATATCATTAAGTCAAAAAAATCTGGAAAGAGATTTTGAATCATATTTAAAACTGATAAAAAAATATACAGAAACCAAACATTTGGAAATTGAAAAATTACACGATCGTGATGATTTTCGAAAAGATTTTTTAGGAGATGTTTCCCATGAATTAAAAACACCTATTTTCACCGCTCAGGGCTATATTTTAACGCTATTGGATGAAACTTTTAAAGATAAAAAGTTACAGAAAAAGTATTTGGAAAGAGCCAATAAAAGTATTGAAAGATTGAATTTTATTGTAAAAGATCTGGATATGATCTCTAAATTGGAAATGGGAATGGATCTGGATCTAAAGCCATTTAATATCGTTCAGTTAATTAAAGAAGTATTTGAAATTTTAGAGATCAAAGCAGGAAAGAAAAACATTACATTATCTCTTAATACCCGTTATGAAATACCTATTTTAGTATTTGCTGATGAAGAAAGAATTGAACAGGTTTTAATCAATCTGATTTCTAATTCCATTAACTATGGTAAGAGTAATGGTAGAACTACTGTTAGTATTCAAACCTATTCAAAAGAAGAGTTTATTATTCATGTTTCTGATGATGGAATTGGTATTCCGAATAAGGAATTAAATCGATTATTTGAGCGTTTTTATAGGGTTGATAAGAGTCGGTCAAGAGAACAAGGAGGTTCAGGCCTGGGACTTTCTATTGTAAAACATATCATTGAAGCACATGGACAACAGGTTTATGTGAAAAGCGAAATCGATAAAGGCTCTACATTTTCATTTACATTAAATAAAGTATTGTAATACTTTTTTCAGTTAAATTAAAATTTGCTAAAATTATTAATTACTTTTATTGTTATCATAAAAAAATCAAAAAATGAAAGTTTCTCTTAATAACCCAGATCTTTTTATAGAAAAAGCATTTATCAATGGTACGTGGGTTTCTGCCGATAATAATGCAACTTTTGAAGTAAGAAACCCTTCTGATAATTCCATTATTGGAAATGTACCTGATATGCGGGCTGATGAAACAAAAAGAGCTATTACTGCTGCCGAAAAGGCTTTCCATTCTTGGAAAAAGCAATCAGCTGAACATCGATCAAAGCTCCTGCGAAAATGGTTTGACCTGATGATTGAAAATTTAGATGATCTAGGTAAAATTCTGACCTTAGAACAAGGAAAGCCACTTGAAGAAGCGAAAGGAGAAGTTTTATATGGAGCTTCCTTTGTTGAATGGTTTGCCGAAGAAGCAAAAAGAATATATGGTGATGTGATTCCAGGAAATACAGCTAATTCAAGAATAGTTGTTTTAAAACAACCTGTTGGTGTGGTTGGTGCGATTACTCCATGGAATTTTCCAAACGCAATGATTACTCGTAAAGTTGGTCCCGCACTTGCTGCCGGATGTACAGTTGTTTTAAAACCGCCAGGGTTAACTCCTTATTCTGCATTGGCATTAGCAAAACTGGCAGAGATGGCAGGTTTTCCTCCCGGAGTTTTCAATATTATTACCACCGCTAAATCTTCCGTAGTTGGTGCTGAATTGACCTCCAGTAAAATTGTAAAAAAAATATCATTCACGGGTTCTACAGAAATTGGTAAACTCTTGATAAAACAATGTGCCGATACCGTTAAAAAAGTATCTATGGAACTTGGTGGTAATGCACCTTTTATCATTTTTAATGATGCAGATGTTGATAAAGCTGTGGAAGGAGCCATTGTCTCCAAATACAGAAATGCAGGTCAAACATGTGTTTGTACTAATAGAATTCTTGTGCAAAGTGGCATAAAAGATGAATTTTTAAAACATTATGTAAAAGCCGTTGAGAAATTAAAAGTTGGTGACGGAATGGAGGAAAATGTTGAGATCGGACCACTAATTGATCAGGGAGCCATTGATAAGGTAGAAGATCTGGTAAAAGACGCTTTGGATAATGGCGCTAATTTAATGATTGGAGGGAATAAATATAAAGCAGATTCTTTATACTATCAGCCAACTGTTATTTGTGATGTAACTTCACAAATGAATATTGCCGATGAAGAAATATTCGGACCTGTTTCCACCATTTTTGAGTTTGAAACTGAAGAAGAAGCCATTCAAATTGCAAATGATACACCATTCGGACTAGCATCTTATTTCTATGGAAATAACATGAGTCAGATATGGAGGGTTGCAGAAGCTTTGGAGTATGGTATGGTGGGAATTAACACCGGTAAAATTTCTACTACTGTTGCGCCTTTTGGTGGAATTAAAGAAAGTGGTACTGGTCGTGAAGGATCCAAATATGGTATTGATGAATATGTGGAGATCAAGTATCTAAATTTTGAAATCTAAAACAATTTAAGATTGGTAAAAATATCAAATGGAAAATGATCTTGTTTTTTATTGGTTGTTTTTTTTGGATTAAATCCTTTGAAATTTGCACGGTTTTCCAACAAGCTGCATTCAAAATATTTTTGAGTAGCATAAGATGCGATATTTTGTTCTTCTAAATACTGTGCCAGATATTCCTGTTCAAATTGTCCGGGAGTTGGAATAAAAAATGCTTTGGCGCTAAGTTTTTCCAGGTCCATGATAGTAGAATAACCAGATCTTGCAATGATAACTTTACTTTGTAAAATAGCTTTTTGAAGATCTTTTTGTAACATAAAATTTACAAACTCTATATTTTTATTTTGGACAAAAATTTCTTTATCAGAAATAATACCTCTAACAAATAATACTTTTTTAGAATAGGATTTTAGTTCTTTTAACAGCTTTTCTTCCAGCAATCCTCTCTGGGGTTCAGGACCGGAAAGAAGCACCATCAAATCGTATTTTTTATTTGAGATCCCCTCATTTGAGGGAATGACAAAATCAAATCTACTAACCGGATCAATATATTTTAAGTTTAGTTTTGTGTTGTTGCTATGTGATAATTCTCCGGCAAGGTTCGGAGGATCTTTATAATCAGGCACCCAGCATTCATCAAATTTTGAAATAATATATTGATGAAATTTTGTTGTGAAAAATGTAGTGTTTCCCGAAAGGACATTAATTTGATGTGTAATATAAACAGAAGGAATTTTATCTGATCTTACTCCAAAACGATTATCAGAAATTATTCCTTTAATGCTTTCTTTTTTTATGATCTCAGAAACAACCTGCTGTTCTTTTTTAACTGCTTTGACAATTCCAAGACTATTAAACAGCAGTTTATATTTTAAATTCTTTCCTTTTTTTGTGTATTGGATATTGTAAGATGGTAAGTCATAACTTAAAAGTTTAGGAAATTCATTTTGTAGTAGTTTTAAGGAATCTCCATCTCCGGCAAGAATAGGTTCAAAACCTTCTTTGATCAAACCATTGATTATTGGTATACAGCGAGTTGCATGACCTAAACCCCAGTTTAAAGGGGCGATTAGAATTTTTTTATTCTTGACTTTGTTCTTCAATTTTATTATTTTACAACAAAGATGTGTATAAAATTGAAAATAAAAATGGAAAACACACCCCTTAATCCCCTATGGGAACATTTATAAATCAAACCCAATATCCCTTCTAAAATTCATTTGATCAAAATGGATCTTCTCAATATTCAGATACGATTGAGCTAAAGCTTCTTTAAAATTATTTCCAAAAGAAGTAATTGCTAAAACCCGGCCTCCACTACTTACAATTCTATTTTCTTTTAAAGTTGTTCCGGCATGAAAAACGATAGAATTTTCAACAGCATTCAACCCTGTGATTTCTTTATTTTTTTCATATGCTTCAGGATATCCTCCAGAAACCAACATTACTGTAGTTGCTGATCTTGTATCAATTTCCAGTTTGAATTTGTCTAATTTCTTTTCCGCAGTAGCAATAAAAAGATCCACCAGATCCGATTTAATTCTTGGTATTACTACCTCAGTTTCCGGATCACCCATTCGAACATTATATTCAATTACCAAGGGTTCATTATTTACTTTGATCAAACCGATAAAAACAAAACCAACATAAGAAATATGATCTTTTTTAAATCCGTTGATAGTTGGTTTTACAATTCTTTCTTCCACTTTGTTTAAAAACTTAGTATCTGCAAATGGAACCGGAGAAATGGCTCCCATACCACCGGTATTCAACCCTTTGTCTCCTTCGCCTATTCGTTTGTAATCTTTGGCATTTGGTAAGATCACATAATTCTCACCATCGGTTAAAACAAAAGTGCTCATTTCAATTCCGTCTAAAAATTCTTCGATCACCACTTTTGTACTGGCATCACCAAATTTTTTATTGGTAAGCATTTCTTTAAGTTCATCTTTTGCTTCCTGTAAGTCGTTCAAGATCAAAACACCTTTTCCGGCAGCCAGACCATCTGCTTTTAATACATAGGGTGCATCAAGAGATTCTAAAAAAAGATATCCTTTTTCTAATGTTTCTGCCGTAAAACTTTCATATTTTGCTGTAGGAATGTTATGTCTGTACATAAATTCTTTGGCAAATTCTTTACTTCCCTCTAATTGTGCTGCATACTTTTGCGGACCGATAACAGGTATATTTTTTAATAGATCATCCAATAAGAAAAAATCATGAATACCGTTTACCAAAGGATCTTCAGGGCCAACAATAACCATTTGAATTTGATGCTGTAAAACCTCTTTTTTTACTGTCTCAAAATCATTTGGGTTGAGTGATAAATTCTTGCCATAAGCCGAAGTACCGGCATTTCCGGGAGCTATAAAAAGGTTTTCTGTTTTGTTGCTTTGAGCTAATTTCCAGGCCAGAGTACATTCTCTACCACCAGATCCTAAAATAAGTATATTCATGAGTAAGTTTTCTACATTTTAAAAATGTAAAAATATAACAAAAAAGTTCAAAAAATAAGATTTGAATCTTATAATATCTTACACAAAATCTTTTCTGTAATGGTATAAGTCGGTTTAACACCGCTTGTTCCTAATCCGCCTGAGGCAAGAGTGCTTCCGGTTTCCAAAGGATTGTCAGAAGCATAGTAAGCATATCGTACTTTTACATTTTTATTGATGTTCCCTCGGATTTGTGATGCAGCCTGAATAGCCTTTTGATAATGTGCACCTTCCATTTCTAAACCAATTACTTTCCAGGTTGAATATTTAAAGAATTCTAATAAGTCTCTGTTTTGTAAAGATGTTCCTAATACCGTTACCATCGTTCCTTTAAAAACACCTAAACCAACACCTTTAAAATCATCTTTCTTAAGATCATTCTTAAAAGGATAATTATCTGCATTACCCTCAAAAACATGGGCATTAGGTATCATGATATCTCCTTTACCACCCTGAAGAATTCCTGCTTTTCCCATGATAGAAACAGAAAGAATATTAAAAAATATTTTTCCTCCATCTTCTGTATCGAGCGGTTTTAACAATTCATCCATTGTTTCGTAAGCCTGTTCACCAAATGCATAATCCATTACAATGATAACCGGCTTTTCTTTACTTTCTTTAGGGTTGTAAATGGTTTTATCAAAATCGATCTTTTCTGTATCAATAATTTGGACATTGATGTTTGTTCCTGAATGATCTCTAAGATAAATAAGTCCGTTTTTAGAAGCTGTATTTTTAACTATTTTTCGAAGATTATCACTTTTTTCATTACTCATCAATTCGTATAAAGCTAAACCCTGATGACTTTTACTCTCTTTAGGTAGTGAATAGGCAGCGTAAAGTGAATTCATTACACTATGCATATTTGCACTAATAATATGAATTTTTCGTTGATGTAAATTAGCTTCCACTAATTTTTCCTTGATATTTGTTGCCCAACGATCACCGTAAATATGATGTCCGATCCTCTCTCTTAAAATAGAACTGAATGTAATTTCATGTTTTTGATCTAACACAATTTCATTGATCGCCAATTTACCCATCCAGTAAATAATTTCAAAGAATCTGTTTGGAATATTTTTAGTTGCAAATTGTTTATATGCAAGCTGCATTTCACTAAAAGGTCTGCCCAAAATATTACTTAAATAAGAGAACAACACTTCTTTTGTCTGGTGACCAAGTTTTTTATTGTTTAGTACCGTATTCTCCAAATGAGACCATTCTCTAGTTACTTTACCTTCATCATTCAGCAGAACTTTCTTAGCAATTTTTTGTGCTTCAATATATAGAAAAGTAAGGTGAGTTAGCACATCATACACATCAGATCTGCCTCGTGTGATCTCAATATTCATTTGATCCTTATCAATCCGATAACAATTTCTTCTTCGTTTTGTTGGGATGATTGATTTAAAATGTGAATTTGTAAAACCTTCCTCTGCCGTAAAATTAATAAATCTACATTCCGTAATTCCTTCCGGTAAACGATCTATGCTATACAAAAGTCCATCGAGTTCGGTCTTTTCTTCCGCTATAGAACCATATATTTCCGGCTGTAAGGTTAAAAGAGCTTCCCGTAAGGTTTTACCCGAAACACCCATTGGTTTATAAAAACCACGGTTAAATAAATGACGCATTGTGATATAAATTCTTTCAATGGCATTAGATGATTCCTGAGATTTTGATTGTTTAATTTCGGCCATTTTTAAGTATTTGATTATATTGTTCTTCGTTCTTTAAAACCTTAACAGCTTCTTTAACTGATTTATTATAGGCAATATGATTTTGATATTCACCTTTCTTAAAATAATATCTATTGATGATCTCGTTTGAAATATGCTCTTTTATTTCTTCTTTATTTTTATTGAGTGCTTCAATTTTTTGAGCTACGAGTTGTACCATTAAATTTTGATAAGTATGATCAATTGAATTGGATAGATTTTCATTTTTGGCAGTTTTAAATGCTGAATCAAATTTCTTTTCACTTACGGTTTTAAAACTTGTTTTATTTTGCTTTATAAAGGAAATGAAATTCTGATAATCTGAATTGTTAAAAACATAAGTATCGGGATTTGCTATGGATTCATTTTTAAAATAATAGTTTGTTGCATAATTAAAAATCGCATCCGATTTATATAAAGCTTTGGTAATATCCGTTCTCTCTGCCTTTTCAATTTTAATATCTGGAGCAATACCTCCACCATCATAAACCGTTCTGCCATTTTTTGTCTTAAATGCATTTCTATTTTTTTCGGAGAATTTAGGAATATCATTTCCATTTCTATTGGTATAATCCAGTTCCTGAATATTTCTTCCGCTAGGAGTATAATACTTTGAAATGGTTAGTTTAAGTTTTGTTCCATAAGTTAAATTTCGATATCGCTGTACTAAACCTTTACCAAAAGATCTTGTACCTATAATAACGGCCCTGTCCAGATCTTGCAAAGAGCCGGCAACAATTTCTGCAGCTGAAGCTGAATTGCCATCAATTAATACAACAATTGGAATTTCAAGGTCTATGGGTTCATTTCTTGTTTTATATGTTTCACTCCACTTTTTAACTTTGGCTTTGGTTTTAACAACAACTTCATTTTTAGGAACAAATAAATTTGTAGTGTTAATTGCCTCATTTAATAATCCACCAGGATTTCCTCTTAGATCGAGAATTAACTTATTCATTCCCTTTGATTTCATATCAATAAAGGCTTTTTTGACAGATGAAGTTGCTTTATCATTAAAACGATCCAAGGCAATATAACCAATTCCATCTTCCATTAATTGGAAATGTGGTACAGGATCTACTTTTATTTTCTCTCGTTTTACACTAAAATTTAGAAGTTTTCCCTGTCGCTTTATGATGAGGTCGATATTGGTATTCGGACTCCCTTTTAAGAGAGTGGAAACCTGTTTTCCATTATAATCTTCTACCAGGATATTATCTATTTTAATAATTTGATCTCCAACTTTTATTCCTGCTTTATCAGCCGAATAACCTTTAAATAATTCAATGATGATCAGTTTACCATCGTAATAATTGGATTGAGCACCAATTCCACTATATTCTCCTGAAGAATTAATTTTCACATCTTCAACACCTTGTTCATCATAAAATTTAGTGTAAGGATCCAGATCATTTAGCATGTTCTTTATTGCAGTATCTGTTAATTTTGCAGGGTTTATTTCATCAATATAATACATATTGATCTCTTTGAACATGGTTGTATATATTTCCATCTGCTTCGCAACTTCAAAATAATCCGTTCTAAATGCGAATAATACTGATCCTATTACCAGAAATCCAAGAATAAGTATGCCTTTTTTTAATTTAGTCATCGTTTATTTATTTTTGAGAATAAATTTTTGAAGGAGTAATTTCATTTTGTCTTCTAAAACATGATAATCAAATTCCTTTTTACCCAAATATATAAACATAAATATATGTTTTTTAGTATTTTTCGATTCATAAATCATACATTTATTTTTTCGGTAAACCTCTCTTAACAATCTTTTGATCTTGTTGCGATCTACGGCTTTATTAAAGTTCCGTTTTGAAACTGTTACTCCGGCCTGAATTTTATAAGGTGATTCATGCTCTGTTTCTAAATAGATCAACTTTATTGGAAATTCTGTAATGGGCTTTCCATTAGCAAATAATTTTTCGATTAATTTGCTTTTTTTAAGTTTTTCTTGCTTTTTAAACGTTTCCTGCATTGCTGCAAAAGTAATGATTTGCAATGAATAATAATATTAACTGTCATAGTATCCAGCAATCTTGCATGTTAATTTTAAAAGTAACGAACCATTTATAGAGATTAGATATCGTACTTTTGATGTGTCAAGTTGAAATAGATCCCACTTTATTTTAGAGGAATTTATTCAACTAACATTTTTGAGTTCGTTTTAAAAACTTCTCAAAACTAAGTTTCACTAATAACTGTAAATTTGTTTTTTATCAATAAAAAGAATTATGGCTCAAGATTTATTTCAGGCTCCCGACTATTATTTATTAGATGATCTTTTATCTGAAGAACATAAATTGGTTAGAGATGCAGCACGTGAATGGGTAAAAAGAGAGGTTTCACCTATCATAGAAGATGCAGCACAAAATGCAAAATTTCCTAAACATTTATTAAAGGGTTTGGCTGAAATTGGTGCTTTTGGACCTTATATTCCCGTAGAATACGGTGGTGCCGGATTAGATCAGATGTCCTATGGTTTGATTATGCAGGAAATTGAAAGAGGAGATTCTGGTATTAGGTCAACCGCATCTGTACAATCCTCTTTGGTAATGTACCCAATATGGAAATTTGGAAATGAAGAACAACGTCAGAAATATTTACCAAAATTAGCTAGTGGTGAATTTATGGGTTGTTTCGGTTTAACCGAACCAAATCATGGATCTGACCCGGGAAGTATGGAAACCAGATTTAAAGATATGGGAGATCACTATTTATTAAATGGGGCAAAACTTTGGATATCGAATGCTCCATTTGCTGATATTTCTGTGGTTTGGGCAAAAAATGAGAAAGGAAGAATTCATGGTTTGATCGTTGAGCGTGGAATGGAAGGTTTCTCTACTCCTGAAACCCATCACAAATGGTCGTTAAGAGCATCGGCAACCGGTGAGCTTATTTTTGATAATGTAAAGGTTCCTAAAGAAAATATTTTACCAAACAAATCGGGTTTAGGCGCACCTTTGAGTTGCTTGGATTCTGCCCGTTATGGAATTGCCTGGGGTGCTATTGGAGCTGCAATGGATTGTTATGATACAGCTTTGCGTTATGCCAAAGAGAGAATACAATTTGGAAAACCAATTGCCAGTTTTCAATTACAGCAAAAAAAATTGGCTGAAATGATTACGGAAATTACAAAAGCACAACTGTTAACCTGGCGTTTGGGAGTCTTGAAGAATGAAGACAAAGCAAACTCTGCACAGATTTCTATGGCAAAAAGGAATAATGTAGATATGGCGTTAAAAATTGCCAGAGAAGCAAGGCAAATTTTAGGTGCAATGGGAATTACAGGTGATTTTTCCATTATGCGACATATGATGAATCTGGAATCAGTGATTACATATGAAGGCACGCATGATATTCATTTACTTATTACAGGAATGGATATTACCGGGATTCCGGCATTTAAATGATGACAGTTAAAAAAA
>JAOZTG010000100.1 GCA_029939235.1 Flavobacteriaceae bacterium | reverse complement strand
ACATAATTGTCAATGGTAATATCAATCAATGGTAAATCACTAATTGGATTGATCAAATATTTACTTGCTAATGATGGTCTGTCAATTTGAATCTGTATAGTTTCCACACCTTCAGGTTCCGTATCTTCAAAAATTTCAATTACGAGTTGTGCACTTGTACTAAATGCAGGTACAATAGCACCATGAATTTCAAAGTCTTCATGTTCTGTTGCAGAACCAGCAACTTTTACTCCTGAAAAACTTACACTTCTATCAATTGGTTTATCAAAAGTAATATCAACGGTTACCATGGCTCCTCCTGCTTCACTTACAATTGGATCACTAACTACAAAAGTAGCTATTGGGTAATTATCTGTACTTACAATAGGCTCTATATCTTGTTGAGCAGTATCACATGATACACCAATTATAACAAGTAAAGCTAAAAGCGCAATTGTTTTTATATTTATATATTTTTTCATTTTTTTAAATTTTAAAATATTATTTATTTAGGAGTATAAGTTACCCAATATTCTCTACAATATCCAGCACAAATAGTATAGTGAAATTTAATTATACCTGTATCAGGATCAATATAACTTTCACCTGCAACACCTTCCACAATATTTGAATATAAATTTACCAAATTTTGTGCGGGTATTGTAATCTCATTACAAACATCAGTAAAATCAAAACCAGCAGTTCCACCAATAGCACCAGGTCCTCCGTCAACTTCCCAATGACCAACAGCTTCAGTTCGGTATTGACCATCACCTGTTTCATTGATCGTATCAACACCATAATGCATTGTATCTGTTCCTGCATCAGGATTTACATAACGCATTTCAACATCATAAGTACCTGCTAAGTTTGAGAAACATAAATAAAGAAGGTTTACTTTAACTTGCCCTGTACGTCCATTATCAACAAAATTACCAGAAACATCAGTAACATTTAAAACAACATATGGATTCACAGCTAAAGGTGCAAGAATACCTTCGGTCAACATGGTTAAAGGCATCTTATTGATGTAATTTTCACTCGCTTTAAATGTCATGGTACTTGCCGACAATTTAAAATGAGTACCCTCAATTGCAGTTGAGGAAGGGTCTACAGAAATGTTTAATGTTACATCTTCCGTTGCATCATTAATTGTTGGTCCAACTCCTTGCATTGGTAATTCAAAAACATACTCATTGCCGTTTGAAATTCCTGAAACACTAATTTCAGCTTTTGTAAAACCTATTAAATTAGGTCCTTTGTCATAATCTTCAGTTCTTTCTGTATCATCCACTAAACTATCACATGATATAAAAGTAGTAATACTAAGAACAAAGATTAATAAATATTTTATTGTTTTCATGTTTTTCATATTTTATAATTAATTAGCCCAGAATATTTTTGCACTAAAAGCATCTGGCTGAGATGGTATATTTCTTGAATTAGCAGTGATCTCACTTGAAGGGTAGAACAATCTTACCGGTCTGTCAGGTGTAGATGCTTGCAAAGAAACAGGTAAATTTGATGGATAACCCGTTCTGCTATAATCAAACCAAGATTGCAAAGCAGTTATACCGTTAAGTGCAATCCATTTTTGAGTAATAATTGCTTCTAATTTATTTGGTGAACCGTCCCATCCAATTAAGTTTGAATTTCTGTTATAGTAATTAGAAGCGTCAGGAGTATCTAAATAATCAAATGAGGCTTGAACACCACTTTCATACATAGTTTTAGCATCTCCAGACATTAATCCCTTAAAAATAGCTTCTGATCTATTAAAATAAGATTCTGCTGCTGTATAAATTACAGCTGCCTGATCATAATTTTTAAGAATTCCAGCACCTATATTTGATACTTTATCGGGATCAAATTGATCAACAACAGGTATGTCATAATCTTTTAATCCTTGTGGAACACCTAAGTGACCATCTTCAGGCTCTTCATAAATATAATCTAATCTAGGATCAAAAGTATCAGTTAAATAATTAATAATATAATCTGTACCACAAGTTGCATCATTATTTAAGGTATTGCCACCTCCTGGTTTTTGACCAAATGCTGCCCATTTAGGATTTTGCTTATTATCTTCATCCATATATCCTAATTGGATTGTTACATTAGAATTCATATAACCTTCACCACCAGTTGCAATTTCTGCAAATTGACTTTTAATATAAGCTTGTTCTCCTGACATATCTGACAGACGTACTAAAATTCTCAATTTAACCGTATTGGCAAACTTTTTCCAGTTATTCATATTCCCACCAAACATCGTATCATCTGCGCTTGGCTCCAAAGGAGTAACAGCAGTGCTGGATGCAGTAGTATTGATCAATTCAATTGCACTAGTTAATTGTATGATCAAATCTTTATAAATCATTTGTGCATCATCGTATTTAGGGGTTGGATTCCCACCTCTTAATAATGCTTCAGAATAAGGAACATCACCATAGATGTCAACCATTATTTGAAAATGGTAAGACTTCATGATCATGGCAATTGCTTTATAATACCCAGATTCATCTCCTTCTAAAGTAGATAATGCATTGTATTGTTTTAATACTAATGAATAGGTGTAATCAAAAATTTGATTATAAAATGTAGAATTTACATTATAGGTCATTTCATCTGTATACCATGAAAACCCATCACTTTGGCTCCAGTTATACATCATCATATTTCCTAAGGTATTTTGCCCTCTGTTACGTTCATTTGCAAAAGCAGAATATTTTTGAGCAACAGGTAAAATAAGGTCAGGGCTAACCGCCGTAGGGTTGTTTGGATCTGTATTCACATCCAAAAAAGAGTCTGAACAAGATGCAAATAATAATACTATTACGAGCATTTTGACTGTTATTATTATATTTTTCATATTAAATATATTTTTTATTAAAATTCGATGTTAATATTGATACCTACAGATTTTGTAGGAGGAGATTGAAAATAACCACCAATACCAATTGTATTGCTATTCGTATTGTTAAATTCAGGGTCAGAGAATCTATTTTCACTTGGTAACCATGTAAAAAAGTTTCTGGCAATTAATCCAACTCTAAAAGCCTGTACGGTTGATCTTTTTAAGTAATGTCTTGGTAATTCATAACTTAAAGAAAGTTCTCTTATTTTTAAGGCAGTAGCATCTTTAACATAATTTTCTTTGATATCATTGTATGTGTCTTTCCAATAATTCATATCTCCACCAGTAATAGGAATGTTTGTATTTTCAACAAAAACACCTGGGCTTGTTTCGTAAACCGTGTTAGGGATTACAAAGTCTTGCCTGTTGGCAGAAACTGATTCCATAGATCTTCCTGTAAATTCCATAGCATCTGATCCTTGTTCATAATAAACATGACCTGTTCTATAATCCATTGTTGCTGAAAAACTTAAAGTTTTCCATCTTAAAGTAGAAGTAGCACCTATAATATAATCTGGTGTAGTATTACCCAAATTTTTGATATCTCCTTTAATAGGGTTTCCGGTAGAAGGATTAATTACAATCCGTCCTTGTGAATCTCTCAGATTAGATGTAGCTTTTAATTGAGGGAAAGTTTCACCAACTACAGCAAATACACCATAATCTCCTGTACCACCAGGTAATTTTATTTCATCTACACCATCAGAAATCGAAACAATAGTAGATTCGTTTGCTGTGTAGTTGATATTAAAGTCCCAGCCCCAATTTTCTGATCTTAAAATTGCAGCCCCTAAAGATAATTCAAGTCCTTTACCTTCAAGTTCTCCAATGTTAGTTAAATACGAAGTTGAACCAGAAGCAACTGAAGGAGTTGTAAATGTAATTAAATCAGTTGATTTGGTAATAAAGTATGCGGCATCTAACGTTAATCTATTTTTAAAGAAGCCTAAATTAACACCAAATTCTGTTGTATTTATTTTTTCTTTTTTGATCGATGAATCAATAGCTCTTCCACTTTGGGCAAACCCATTTAAGCTTCCAAATGGAAATCCACCAGATTGTGAATAACTCTCATTGATCTCATAAGGACTTAGATCATTATATACCGTTGAATTGGTTGCGGTAAGTTTTACGAAAGTACCGCTATCTCCAATGGATGAAACAGCATCACTTAATACAAATGACAAACCAAAGGCTGGATAAAAATAACTGTTATCTTCAGTAGGTAAAGTAGAAGTCCAGTCATATCTTCCTGCGAAATTAAAATATAAGAAATCAAAAACACCAACATTGATATCTGTAAAGAAACCATAAGTTCTTTTTTTATACTCATCTACTCCAACAATTGGAGCACCTGTACCATTAGATACGTCAAAAAAGCCTGGAATACTAAGATTATTGGCTCTTATAAAGCTGCTTCTTGATTCGGTAGTAGTATTTGTACCTCCCAATAGTACTGTAATGTCAAATAAATCTGCTACGTCATCAAAATTAGCATTTAATAATGCATCTGTTGTATAAGAAAGGTATTGGAATTCACTATCTATAACAAAAGAAGATACCGTTGAATGTGATGGTTGTAAAGACGCATCATATTCTTGTCTGTATCTATAATCTTTTCCATGACCAGAAACATTGTTAATACCAAATCTACCGGTAGCAACTAACCAATCTGTCATGTTCCAATCTGCTTGCATATTAGCAATAAGCCTTGATGTTGTATCTTTATTTCTATTTTGTCCTACAGCCCAATAAGGGTTTTGATAATATGCATTGTAATAATTATCTGCATATCCATATCCATTAGGATCTTGCCAGTCACTATAAGATGATAAAGGAATATTAGCTGATGTATTCAATACAAACCAATATAAAGTTCTGTCCTGATCTCCAATTCTACTTCCTACAACATTTGTTTTATCTCTCATAAAACTTGATGATAAACTTAAAGTTAAGTCACCCAATGTTTGTGAAGCATTCACACGAAAAGTATTTCTATTGTATGAATCATCTGGAACAATACCATCTGTACGCTGATCTCCTATAGACATATAGAATGAACTATTTTCACTTCCACCAGAAAAATATAGTGTATTTTGAAGTGTCGTACCTGTATTATAAAAATCTTTTAAATTGTCCTTTACGGGAGCATAAGGAACTGCCTGAAATGTACCATCATGAAAAACTGGTCCAATTTGGCGAACCTGACCATCAAAACGAGGCCCCCAGTTTGTATTTTCAACAGGATCATAAGCACCTGCCCAACCAGTACCATATTCAGTTTGAAATTCTGGCATATAAGCAACAGATTCAAAAGTACTTGTTGAATTTAAGCCAACAGTAAATTTTGAACCTTCTTTACCTCTTTTTGTAGAAACGATCAAAGCACCGTTACTACCTAAAGAACCGTATATAACACCGGCACTAGCTCCTTTTAAAACGTTTACATTGGCAATATCCAATGGATTCAAATCATCAAAGGCAGCTTGAGTTGAAATTGTACCATCAATAACTATTAAAGCTCCATTATTTTTACTAATAGATCTTAAACCCCTTAAAATAATTTGTGAGCTAGGATTAACCCCATTATCCTGAATGTTGATCTGCAAACCTGCAACTTTACCGGTTAAACCTTGAGCTGCTCTGGTAGGTGTTACTTTTACTAATTCTTCACTATCCACTTTTTCAGCCTGATAAGTAAGAGTTTTCTTTTGTCTTTTAATACCCATTGCTGTTACAACAACCTCATCTAAAGTATTGACATCCGAAACCATAGTAACGTTGATAACATTATTTGAGCCGACAGCTCTTATAACAGTGGTCATACCCACAAAACTATAACGGATGTTGTCATCTGTCTTAGCTTGTAAAGTATAATTACCGTCAAAATTAGTTTCGGTACCTGTAGTAGTACCTTCAATTAAAATACTAACGCCTGGTAGTGGTCCGGTTTCATCGGAAACAGTACCAGTGATAGTTCTTTCTTGTGCAAAAGTAAATTGCACTACAAACGCTAGAAAAAGCGTCATAATTCCACTTAACTTTGTTTTCATTATTTAATTATTTGAATTAATATGAGCCAAAAGTCTTAATAAAAAGTTAATTACACAATGTTTTTAACTTAAAATATGCTAAAAACAGTTAATTAATTGTTAAGACGTTGACGTTTTCAATGATAGGATGAATTAAAATCGAAATGGTTGCGTTTAATTAAAAAATACTGATTATTTTAATATGTATTTTCGAATTATCGAAACTAAAATCACTATTGTTATATTTTGGAATAGCATAACTAATGTTTAATAAACCTATTTTTGTAACGAAAGCATAACCAAGTCCGAAACTATAAATACTTGATCTTTCAGTAAGAAGAGCATTTTCAAAATAAGAATAATCAGTAATCGAATAAAAAAAACTATTTTCTGATGGGCGAAATCTATATTCAAGATTGAAAATAGTATAGGCAGAAGCAAAAATACTTTCTTCATTAACTCCGCGAAGGTTGTTAGTACCACCAATTCTGAATAATTCATTATTCACATAATTATCTGAGTTTAATAATGCACTTTGATTTTGAATGAAAATATAGTTTTTTTGATTGATGCTATAGTTGTAATTTGCTAAGATTAGATATTTGGATTGGTTGGTTTTTGAATTCTCTATATTTCGATTACCAAGAAGTGCGTTAATGTCAATCTGAAATTTAACAGGAAATAAGAGATCATTATTTAATGATCTAAACCGATAGGAACCTCCATAAAATATATTTTTAAATGATTGAATATTTGAATTGTGATAATCACCTTTTAGTAGATTTGTTGAATTTTCGGAAGTGAATAATGCTGTGATCTCTCCTTTTTTATATATGGGGTAAGAAATGTGGATGTTAGTTGTTGTGTTACTATAAGTTGTGTCTTGTCTGAATAATTTGAAATTGACCTCGGGTATTACAGGAAGATTAAAAAGATAAGGTGTTCTGGCTCCCAGGTAAAACTTTTGACTATCGTTGCCGTTGTTTTTCCAAAGGAGGGAAATACTCTCACCGTTATTAAATATGTTAGTAAAGTTAAAATCCAAATAGCCATTAAACTCAAGTCCGCTGCCATCCTCATCGGAAGCGAAGCCTAAGACACCATCAAATCTGTTAGCCCGTTTCTTTTTTAAATATAAATAAATATAGGTGGAGTCATTTGTAAATAAAACTTCTGGCGGTTTAGTTTCACTAACAAAATTCATATGGTTGATGGTTGTTGAAATATCATCTAATATTTGTTTGTTAAATATTGTACCGGTTTTTATATTTAATTCATGTCGCAGGTATTTTTTCGGAAAATTGTTATATCCTTTGATGACGATTTTATCAATAGTTCTTTTTACAGATTGGTCTATTTGCAGATTAGCAACAGCCAAATCAGTATGTACTGAAATATTTGATAATTTCACATTTGAAAATGATTCGCCTTTTGCTTCATAATAATCAGCTATACTTTGTAAAGTTGGGGAGATCTTATCAAATGGAATAATGATTTGCTTGTCGGAAATATCCAAGGCGTAAGATTTGGTTATTTTATGTATGGTTTCTTTTGTTATCCCTTCATAATTTATTGTAATATTTTTTATCTGATTACCTGTTTTTATGAAGGCCGTGTAAATTTTATCAGAATTGATTACTGTATCTAATTCTGCATTTAAGTATCCAATGGAATCCAATTGTTTTAAAAAAGAGTTAATTTCCTTGTAAATACTTTCCTTGTTAATATGTGTTTTTTGAAAATCAATATCGTGAATGGATGTGAGGTTACTGCCATCTTTCTCTTTGATAGATAATTGAAATTCCTGCGCATAGATATTTGCGAATATCATATAAAAAAAGAGTATATATATATATGGTGTAGATTTTATTTTCAAAAGAGATTTATTAAAGTGTAAATATCTAAGAAATTAGTGAATAAAAAAACTGTTGATTTTGTAATATGTTAGTATGTTTGAGAGTTGCTTGATAAAAACGGGTAAGATAAATAAAAAAGAATGTTGAATTGCTAATTTTCCGAGGTCTGCCGACTCTTGGAGGTTAATGACCTTTTAGAGTTGTAAGACCTGAAAGAGTCAGAAAATATAACAACATTATTCATGTAAGAATTATACACTTGAAGAATCCTGTTTTATTTCTATAAGCATACCAATCATCAAGTTTAGAATCAGGTATTCATTTTTAATAAACTTCTCGTTCTCTGAAAATTAAAGTTGAAAACAGGCTCTAAAAAATGAATTCATTAAAGTTTGATAATCAATAAAAAAGTTATACATTTGCAAGCCCTTAAAAAGGGGATATTTTAATAATAAAATTTAATTAAAAAAATAGTATGCCAACTATTCAACAATTAGTACGTAAAGGAAGAACCAAAATAACCAAGAAGAACAAATCGGCTGCTTTGAATTCATGTCCGCAACGTCGTGGAGTATGTACTCGTGTTTACACTACAACACCAAAAAAACCTAACTCAGCTATGAGAAAAGTAGCAAGGGTAAGGTTAACAAATGGTAATGAAGTGAATGCGTACATTCCGGGAGAAGGACATAATTTACAAGAACACTCGATAGTATTGGTTAGAGGTGGAAGAGTAAAAGATTTACCAGGTGTAAAGTATCACATTGTTCGTGGTGCATTAGATACAGCTGGAGTTGAAGGACGAACACAACGCCGTTCAAAATACGGTACAAAACGTCCAAAAAAATAATTTTAAAGCTTTAATGTAAAGAACAATGAGAAAAAAGTTATCAAAAAAGAGAGTCCTTTTACCGGACCCGAAGTTTAATGATCAATTGGCTACACGTTTTGTGAACAATTTGATGTTAGACGGAAAAAAATCTGTTGCTTTTAAAGTGTTTTACGATGCTTTAGATATAGTAGAAGAGAAAAAACAAGACGAAGAAAAAACTGCTTTAGAATTGTGGAAAGATGCTTTGTCAAATGTAATGCCACATGTGGAGGTTCGTAGCCGAAGAGTAGGTGGTGCTACATTTCAGATTCCAATGCCAATTAGAGCTGATCGTAAGATCTCTATGGCAATTAAATGGATGATATTATTTGCTCGTAAGAGAAATGAAAAATCTATGGCACAGCGTTTAGCTGGTGAAATTTTAGCCGCAGTAAAAGAAGAAGGAGCAGCCGTTAAGAAAAGGGTAGATGTTCACAAGATGGCTGATGCTAATAAAGCTTTTTCACATTTTAGGTTTTAATAGGATTAGGAAATGGCAAGAGATTTAAAATTAACTAGAAATATAGGTATTGCTGCGCATATTGATGCTGGTAAAACCACAACTACAGAACGTATTCTTTACTATACTGGAGTTTCTCATAAAATTGGAGAAGTGCATGATGGTGCTGCAACAATGGACTGGATGGAGCAAGAGCAGGAAAGAGGTATTACCATTACTTCTGCTGCAACTACTTGTACATGGCAGTTTCCTACAGAAAATGGAGTTCCAACTTCTGATGCAGAAGGATATCACTTTAATATAATTGACACTCCGGGTCACGTTGATTTTACAGTGGAGGTAAACAGATCATTAAGAGTTCTTGATGGTTTGGTTTTCTTATTTAGTGCTGTTGACGGTGTTGAGCCTCAGTCTGAAACTAACTGGAGATTGGCTGATAATTACAAAGTTCCAAGAATTGGATTTGTAAATAAAATGGATCGTCAAGGGTCTGATTTTTTGAAAGTTTGTACCCAGGTAAAAGAAATGTTAGGATCTAATGCAGTTCCAATCGTTCTTCCAATTGGTGATGAAGGAGACTTTAGAGGAATTGTTGATTTGGTTAAGAACAGAGCAATTGTTTGGAATGAAGAGTCTTTTGGTTCTACATTCGAAATTATTGATATACCGGAAGATCTAAAAGAAGAAGCAAGAGAATACAGAGCTTTATTGATTGAAGAAGTAGCGAGTTATGATGATAATCTTTTGGAGAAATTCATGGAGGATGAGGATTCAATAACCGAAGAAGAAGTTCATGCTGCTTTAAGAGCTGCTGTAATGGATATGGCTATTATTCCGATGATCTGTGGTTCTGCATTTAAAAATAAAGGAGTTCAGTTTTTATTAGACGGTGTATGTCGTTATTTGCCTTCGCCAGTAGATAAAGATGCTATTGTAGGTACGAATCCTGATACGGAAGAAGAAGTTTCCAGAAAACCATCTGTTAAAGAACCTTTTTCTGCATTGGCTTTTAAAATAGCAACCGATCCTTTTGTTGGTCGTTTGGCATTTTTTAGAACTTATTCAGGTAGATTAGATGCTGGTTCTTATATATTGAATAACAGATCAGGTAAAAAAGAACGTATCTCACGTATTTACCAAATGCACGCCAATAAACAAAATTCAGTTGATTTTATTGAAGCTGGTGATATAGGTGCAGCTGTAGGTTTTAAAGATATTAAAACCGGAGATACAATGTCTGCTTTAGATGCTCCTATTGTTTTAGAAAGTATGGATTTTCCAGATCCAGTAATCGGTATTGCAGTTGAGCCCAAGACAAAAGCAGATGTTGATAAATTAGGAATGGGTCTTGCTAAATTAGCAGAAGAAGACCCTACGTTCCAGGTTAGAACAGATGAAGCTTCAGGTCAAACAATTATTTCCGGAATGGGTGAATTGCATTTAGAGATACTTGTTGATCGTTTAAGACGTGAATTCAAGGTGGAAGTAAATGAAGGAGAGCCTCAGGTAGAATATAAAGAAGCATTAACTAGATCGACAAAACAGAGAGAAACATATAAAAAGCAATCTGGTGGTCGTGGTAAGTTTGGTGATATTGTATTTGAAATGGGTCCTGTGGATGCTGATTTTGAAGGAATAGGTTTACAGTTTGTAAATGTGATCAAAGGAGGTAATATTCCTAAAGAATATATTCCTTCTGTTGAAAAAGGATTTAAAATGGCAATGAAGAATGGTCCATTAGCTGGATTTGAAATGGATACGATGAAGATTACCTTATCGGATGGTTCATTCCACCCTGTGGATTCTGATGCATTATCATTTGAATTGGCTGCAAAATTAGGATATAAATCTGCTGCAAAAGCTGCAGGTGCTGTTATTCTTGAGCCAATTATGAAATTAGAAGTAGTAACTCCTGAAGAGAATATGGGAGATATTGTTGGAGATTTAAATCGTAGAAGAGGTCAGGTAAACTCTATGGATGATAGAGCTGGTGCTAAAGTAGTAAAAGCAAATGTTCCTTTATCAGAGATGTTTGGTTATGTTACAACTTTAAGAACCTTATCATCTGGTAGAGCAACTTCCACTATGGAGTTCTCACATTATGAGAAAACACCTAACAACATTTCTGAAGAAGTAATTAAAAAAGCACAAGGATAATCTACTAAAAGTTTAAACCATGAGTCAAAAAATTAGAATAAAATTAAAGTCTTACGATCATAATTTAGTAGATAAATCTGCTGAGAAGATTGTAAAAACAGTAAAAAATACAGGTGCAGTTGTTAATGGACCAATTCCTTTACCAACACACAAAAAAATATTTACTGTATTGCGTTCACCACACGTAAACAAAAAATCAAGAGAACAATTTCAATTATGTGCCTATAAAAGAATTTTAGATATTTATAGCTCATCATCAAAAACAATTGATGCTTTGATGAAATTGGAATTACCAAGTGGTGTTGAGGT
>JAOZTG010000269.1 GCA_029939235.1 Flavobacteriaceae bacterium | reverse complement strand
AAATCAATAATGTTTAATAAGTATCTTTATTTTTACAGTGATTTAGAAATTGGCAAAAACTAAAACGTGATGAGATTCATACTATTTTATACTTGTTTACTATTATTTCTTGGTCAGGTTTACGCCCAGAACGACGAAACGACTAAGCCGTATAATCTATGGGACAATCATCCTGCTCCCAATAGAGGTGGAGATATTAATATTATCAAGGCCGGAGGATATCCCTATGATGAAGATTGGGAAACCAGATCTTACCCTATTGGAAATGGATATATGGGAGCAAATATATTTGGCAGAACGGATATTGAAAGGATTCAGATAACTGAGAAGACCCTTTACAATAAGGGCTTATATGCTTTAGGAGGCTTGACCAATTTTGCTGAAATCTTTCTGGAAATCAACCATAAAAACCCTCAAAACTACCGTCGAATATTAAATTTAAAAAAAGCGATTGCCAGTGTTTCTTATACCGTAAATAAAACAGAATATTCGAGAGAATACTTTATGAACTATCCTGAAAATGTTCTCGTTATTAAACTAAGTGCCAATAAAAAAGGAAAAATTTCATTTACACTTAAACCTGAAATTCCATACATTAAAGATTCGATAAGCAGGTACATGAGAACTGCTAAAATTAAAGCTAAAGATGATTTAATAGTTTTATCTGGACTTGATAATTATTTCAGTATAAACTATGAGGCTCAGATTAAAATAATAAATGATGGAGGAACTTTGTTGACGACCAATAAAGACAATAAAGGATCTATTAAATTGTCAAATGCAAATAGTGCTGTAATAATCATTGCAACCGGAACCAATTATAAGTTAAGCCAAGACTTATTTACTGTTCGAAGAAACGATAAGAAACTCAACATCAAAATAAAGCCACATAAACATGTTTCTGTCTTGATAAAAAAAGCCGAAACTATAGGTTATGAGCAATTACGAAAAAACCATCTAGAGGATTATCAAAATCTATTCTCCAGAGTAAGTATCGATTTCAATAGCAAAATCCCTGAAAATACAACACCCTCACTTTTAGAAGCTTATAAGGCAGGCAATAAAAATACTTACTTAGAAGAATTATTATTCCAATACGGTCGTTATTTATTGATCTCCAGCTCGAGAAAAGGAACTTTACCTTCAGGACTACAAGGTGCTTGGAGCCAATACGAAGTTACTCCATGGACTGGAGGGTATTGGCATAATATCAATATTCAAATGAATTATTGGGGAGCTTTGAGTGCAAATTTAGCAGAAACCTTTACCCCATATATCGAATATCACAAAGCATATCTAATCAAAGCCCAGACACTGGCTACCAGATATATTGAACGTAAACAGCCTGAGAAGTTGTCCATGGAAAGTGACGGTAATGGGTGGACGATTGGCACTGCTGCAAATCCTTATAAGATTAGAGGGCCTGGTGGACACTCTGGCCCGGGTACAGGAGGCTTGACCAGTAAACTTTTTTGGGAATACTATGATTTTACCAGAGACAGTATATTTTTGAGTGAAACAGGATACCCTGTTATTTTGGGTATGAGTAAGTTTCTGTCAAAAACATTGGAGCCTTCTGATGAAGGGGTTTTACTTGTTCAAAATTCATCTTCACCTGAACAAATCCATAATGGAAAATTTTATATTACAAAGGGAACAACTTTTGATCAGGGTTTTGTGTGGGAAAACCACAACGACCTGCTTAAAGCAGCATTTGTGCTAAAAAAAGAAAATAGTTTTATTGAATTAGTAAAAGACCAAATAACTAAACTAGACCCAATTCTAATTGGAGCATCAGGGCAGATAAAAGAATATAGAGAAGAAAATTTTTATGGTGATATTGGAGAAAAAGATCATCGGCATGTTTCTCATCTTTGTCCGCTTTACCCCGGAACACTGGTCAATTCAACAACTAAAGAATGGATGGATGCAGCCATTGTCAGCTTGAATTTAAGGGGAAATAATACCTCGGGTTGGGGCATGGCACATCGTTTAAACCTGAGAGCGAGAACCAAGGATAGTGAAAAATCATATGCAGTTCTGACAAAAATTATTAAGGAAAAGACTTTACCTAATCTTTGGACCATACATCCTCCCTTTCAAATAGATGCTAATTTGGGTTATTTGTCCGGCGTAACCGAAATGCTTCTTCAAAGCCACGAAGGGTTTATCGAACCTCTACCTGCCCTACCAAATGAATGGAGAAATGGTTCATATAGGGGCTTGGTAGCAAGAGGTAACTTTGAAGTTTCAACGGAATGGAAAAATGGCCGGGCCACCTTAATTAAAATTACTTCCAGAATTGGTGGACTGTGCAGAATTAAGTATTCTGGTATTGAGAACGCTCAGTTAACTGATAGTTCAGGCAAATATATCTCTTATGTGGAGAAAAATCCTGATCTGATCAGTTTCCAAACTAAAAAAGGCTCGGTTTATTTGTTAAGATTGAAGAATTGAATCCTATGAACTTTCAATCTCTTAAAATCGTTTAAAATTAGAATTTATGATTAAACGGATTCAAAGTTAAGACTTTGATTAACTGCAATACCAAATGCTAGGTATATTTTTGATAAATAGCATAGACAAATCTAATTATCAGAACAATGAACTGTGAAATTCCACTGAGTGTTCGTTCCTCCATCACAATTTGGATTAACTCTTACTGTAATAATGGGTGAACCACCAAGGTTTAAACGAATACTTTTTCTTTCGCCCGCACATCCTAAATGACATATATCTGATGCTGTTATGATGCAAATTAAGGTAAAATAAGAAACCCTTTCTATGCAAGGGTTTTAGGACTTTTCATTGTTTTAGAAAAGTTAAAAAGTCGGGGTGGCAGATAATATCAGAATTTTAATATGGGATATTAGTACTATGCCAGATACTTAGCATATTATAGACCCCCACCCCCTAACATTTAACTTATTCAGGTTCTGATATAGACCGGGGTAGGGTATTTTACAGCTTGTTTCACTAGTCTTTGTATAAACTATATAAGTATAGCCTAAACTCCCTACATGTAACCTAATCGGCTTAAATCACTATCAATTGTTAGTTATATCATATGAAATATACAATTGACTTATGTCAAAAGTGTGATATTAGTTTCATTATGAAAGTTTATTGATAGAAATCATATAGTCCAATTGTTTTATGACTAATTCAATACGCTCACTCTTGCGCTGTCCAATTTATCCCTACCCGTTAAAGTTATGGGGAATTGCTTCAACTGAAAGGGGTAGGGTAGGTCTTTGCTGTATGTTTTTTAGATGGGTGTAGGTGAATTTTAAATCGTAAAATTAATGCAAATATTGTGCAAATAAAAAAGAGCTAAACGAAATAAATCATCTAACTCTTTGATTATCAAGTGGAGCTACGGG
>JAOZTG010000268.1 GCA_029939235.1 Flavobacteriaceae bacterium | reverse complement strand
AAAATTGACAAAACTGATATAAAAGAGTTTCAATTTATAGAAGGCTACCCTGTTAGTTTTTTTGAATACCCAAAAAACACTATTTGGGTTTTAAGTAATCGATTACAATTATTAAAGCTACAACTTGATGATCAATTAAAAATAATGAATAGTGAGTATATCAATCTAAGTGAAAACGATAGAGGTATATCAAAACAATTGCATCCAATGCTAAAAATCGTATCAGATAAAAATAAGCATTTGTGGATAGCAGGAGGAAATGTTTTAATAGACTATGATATCAGTACAGGGCATGTTTATAATTTTGATAAAAGGAATAATAAAAAACAGATCATACCAAAACAAATTCAAGATCTATTAGTTGATCACACTAATATATTATGGATTGGAACGCAAGACAAAGGGCTGTATAAATTGGATCTGGAAAATCATACGTTTTATAATTCAACTGATTTTATAAGCAATCCAAGATTGAGCAGATTTCCTGTTACGGCAATTTCTGAGGATAAAAGAGGAAATATATGGTTTGGTTTACAGCAAGGAGGTGGATTAGTAGTATTAAAGGATAAAGAATTTAAACAAAGTTTTATTGATGGAATAAACAAATCATGGAAACCTGCTCTTATCAATAAGAAAAGTAAAAAATTTAAAAACTCTTCTTTCTTTGAGATAAAAAGATTGTTGAATGATAGTAAAGATAATATGTGGGTGGGAGCAAAAGGAAAAGTTAGTAAAGTGGAATATTTGAAATCTACTTCAAGTTATAACATTACAACTTATGATAGTATTAAAGATGTTAATGATAATAAAATATTAAATACTGTATTTGCTTTAGAAGAAGATAGTTATGAAAATATTTGGGTAGGTTATTGGATAGATGGATTGGTTAAAATGTCTTTTGACAAGAAGAAGAAAACTTATACTACAAAAAATTATCAATTCTCTAAAGATGATCCAAAAAGCCTTTCTAATAATTATGTTAGAGATATACTTGAAGATAAGAATAAAAATATTTGGGTTGGAACTATTGGAGGGTTAAATAAAGTTGTTACAAATAGAAATGGTTCTATTTCTTTTGACCATTATTTAAATAATATAAATCAAAAGAACAGTTTAAGTAATAATTATATACTTGATCTATTTGAAACAAAAAATGGCACAATATATATAGGTACATATGGAGGGGGGTTAAATAAAATTGAGTTCTCAAATGACAATGAACCAAGGTTCAAACATTACACTACAAAAGATGGTTTACCAAGTGATGTTGTTTTTCAAATAAGAGAAGACTTTGAAGGAAACCTTTGGATGCAGCATATTAGAGAAATTTCAAGATTAAATCCAAAGACCGGTGAAATCATTTATTTTGATAATCAAGATGGTTTCACAGTAGATGAATTTAAAGACAATGCAATGCACTTTACCTCCTCTGGTATCATGATATGTGGGGGTGTTAATGGCTTTACTTTTTTTAAACCAAACAATATTTCTGTAAATAGAATTAAACCACAGTTGACTATTACTGATTTTAAACTTTTTAATGAATCTGTTGAACCTCTTGAAAAAATTAAAAATCATGTGATTCTTCAAAATAGTATTAATGATACTGAAGAAATTGAATTACCTTATTTTTTAAATTCAATGGAATTTGTTTTTTCCAGTTTGCATTTTTCAAACCCTAAAAAGAACCAATACAAATATATACTGGAAGGTTTTACAGATAAATGGCAGTATTCCAAAGGAAATGAAAGAAGGTTTGCCTCATATACGAATGTGCCTCCAGGAAAGTATACATTTAAGGTTTACGGATCAAATAGTACAGGTGTTTGGACAGATAACCCTAAGCAAATAAAAATTATAATAAATCCGCCATGGTATCTAACACTTTGGGCGATATTGCTTTTTATTTTACTAGCAATAAGTATCATATATTTAATAATTAGAAATAGGTCAAATCAAATCAGATTACAAAGTGAACTTGAATTAGAAAGTGCTTTACATGAGAAATCTGATGAGATAAATCTAATGAAACTGCAATTCTTTACTAATATTTCTCATGAATTAAGAACTCCATTAACACTCATAATTGGTCCTTTACAACAGATCATGCAAGGAAATGCCAATCCTGAATATCTGAAGAAATTGAATACTATCATGTATAAAAATTCAGTTCGCTTACTGAAGCTCATTAATCAGTTATTAGATTTTAGAAAAGCTGAGTCAGGTAAAATTAAATTGGCAGTACAACAAGGAGATCTGGTTGATTTTGTAAAAGAAATATTTAATGCCTTTGAAGAAATTGCAATTGAAAAAGATATTAAGTTTTTATTTTTAAGTCAAGAAAAAACTTTAGGAGCTTGGTTTGACAATGATAAAATTGAAAAAATACTGTATAATTTACTTTCAAATTCTTTCAAATTTACACCGAAAGGGAAAAGTGTAAAAGTAACATTAGAAAAAGTTAATAAAGGTGAAAATGCATTGGCTGTAATAAAAGTTATTGATTATGGTATTGGTATTCCAGAAGAAGAACTTGAAAGTATATTTGAACGTTTTTACCAGACAAAAAAAGAAAATAGTTCAATTGAAATAGGATCAGGATTAGGACTTGCTTATATCAAACATTTGGTTGAGATTCATAAGGGTGAGATTCAAATTGAAAGTGAATTGCATAGAGGAACTGTTTGTACTTTTTCATTTCCAATTTCAAAATCTGTTTATGATGTAGATTCAATTATTGAATCTCAATTGACTCAATATGATTTTAAATACATCAAGCAAGAAATTGATGATATTAAAGTAAATGAGATTATTCAACAGGAAACCAAAAAAACTAAAGAGATAGAACATGATAAAGAAACGCCTACTCTTTTAATTGTTGAAGATAACAGTGAATTACGGAATTATCTTTATAATTATTTTAACCAGAATTACAATGTAATTACTGCAGAAAATGGAGTAGAAGGATTGGCTCTTGCAGCTGAACATACCCCTCATATCATCATTAGTGATTTAATGATGCCAAAAATGGATGGCATTGAAATGTGTAAAAAGATAAAGACAAATATTCATACAAGTCACATACCTGTTATTATTTTAACTGCCAAAGCGGGATTAGAAAACGAAAAAGAAGGATTGGAAACCGGCGCAGATGAGTTTGTTTTAAAACCTTTTAATATTGAGATCTTGAAACTTAGAATTGAAAATATATTAAAAACCAAACAACAATGGATTCAAAGATTCCAAACAGATACTAATATTAAAACTTTTACAAAGCTTTCAAATAAGTTAGATCAACAATTTTTAAAAAAAGCTATTGATATTATTAAGAAGAATATTGATAATCCAGAATTTACTGTTGAAACATTTGCAAGTGAAATAGC
>JAOZTG010000099.1 GCA_029939235.1 Flavobacteriaceae bacterium | reverse complement strand
TATCTGAAATCCATGAGTTCTTAGCGTAAAACTTTGCGCCCTTTACGGTTTATCAAATCATAATTCTCCTGCTAGATAGTCTTAAGTTTAAAATCTTTCTTTTTTAAATTATAACAACACGTAACCTTCCCTGATTGCTATCGGGATCAATAAAGGAAATCACAATTTTAAATCTTTTTTCTTAATTCTTTTCTCTAATATTTAATTCCAACTTCTCAGTTCTCACACTAAAAAAAAGAATTCAATATCTACTTTATTTTAAATAAACATTATATTTAATGTTATTCATTATTTTTAACATACTTATTTCTTTTTATAGATTTATAATGACTTGTATTTTAACCACTTTCATATTATTTTAATATTACATTCAAAATATTTCAGTATTTTATATTTTTGTGTTTAACTAATTCAAATGAACAAAACCCTGATAATAAAACAATAATCAACTTTTTGAAAATACTTATTGAAGTCATTAAAAGTTGAAGGATTATTTATAATTATCAGATTTAAAAAAAATTAATCAAAAACAAATGAAAAAAACATTTCTATTCATTGCAATTTTATTTTTTGCTTTTTTAAATACTACAGCACAAAATGTTAGTGCTTACCATTATGGTTCATACCAACCTGGATTGATGAATGTTAGGGATTTAGCCACAGTGCCTTCACAGGGAATGATCCTTATCGATTATAATTACTGGTTAAAAAGCGACGGTTATTACGACCAGAACGGAGATAGATTTTCATTAGACAGGGTGGACTCTCAGGTAGATGGTTATATAAATGTTCCTGTTGTATATTATGCTTCTGACTGGAAAATATTTGGTGCCCGTTATTCTGTAGCATTGGCTCCTTTATATATGTCGGCCGGTGCTAAGATAAATATCCATTTGAATGATGGAGAAGATGATATTACGGTCACACCAAACATAAGTGGCTTTGGAGATTTGATATTTTCACCTCTTACTCTGGGTTGGTCATTTAATGATCATATGGACTTTTCATTTCTTTATACAGCCTATGCTCCTACCGGAAGATATAAAACCGGAGCAGATGATAATATTGGTAAAGGATACTGGACACATCAATTTCAAACCCCGTTTTATTATTATCTTATGGAAAAAGCTACCGCTTTATTTGTAATGCCAACTTTTGAAACCAACGGGCATGTAAAAGGTTCGGATGTTCGTCCGGGTAACCGATTTTCAATAGATTATGGAATTAGCCAGTATGTTACAAAATGGTTAGAATTAGAAGTATTAAATGGCCATACCTGGCAGGTTGGTGATGACAAAGGTGATGATGTTTGGTGGAATGGAACAAGATTTGAAGGAAGAGATCATACCAATACCGTTAGTTTTGGTGTGGGTGCCTGGCCATGGGCAGGCAGACTTAATGTTCGTGCAAAATATGTAATGGATTATGGAGTAAAGCAGCGTTTAAAAACCAACTTTTTATCCTTTAGCGTCATATTTATTCCTAATATTTTAACCGGTACAAAAAATAAAAAATAGATTTAGTTTTGATTTGATAAGTGGAAGGAGCTATTATAGTATTATACTGTAATAGCTCTATTCTTTTAAAAATCATACTTTTATTACCAAAACCACTTGAAGCCATTGCATTTAATAAAACACAGAGCTGTAATGAATCGTATCAAAGAAAACAATAATGACTTACTCCATAAAGTTAAACCGTTTTCTAATTTTATAATTATTTTATGGATTATTTTAAGTTTTACAACAGATATATCTGCACAAAATAAGGATTCCATACCAATTGCAACCAATAACCAACAGATTTGGATTGATATTTATCCACATTATTATGTGAATAAAAAGCTTGAATATTATGGGGATGGTGGCTACAGAACCGTTATTGATAAAGAAAGCTGGAATAGAATTTATGCGCGTCCCTCTATAAAATATCATTTTAATCATAGATGGACAGTGCATTCTGGCTTAGGTTTATTTTATATCTGGGAAGATAATGTAGTTGATCGGTTTGAGATCACTCCCTGGCAGGGTATAGAATTTAACTGGCCTACAATGGATAAGTTCAGTATAAAACATCTTGCAAAAATTGAAGAGCGTTTGTCCTTTTTAACCAATGACTGGTCTTCAAGCTTTGAACTTAGATTTAGATATAAATTATCAGGGAAAATTGACCTAGTAGATAATAATTGGTTTATTCCGTTTTACGGAGAATATTTCCTTCCATTACAAAATTCAATCCATGAGATCTATCGAAATAAAGGTAGAGTTGGTGTTGGAATAGGTCGAAAAGTAATTAAAGAATGGCAATTTACTTTTATGTTCAACTGGCAAGGATCCAGATCAGGACCCAATGAGGATATAGGTATATCAGACATTGCCTACCAGTTAAAGATCAAAAAGTACTGGAGATATAAAATTCGAAAAAAAATAAAAGCCAGAATAAATCAAAAAAATCCTTAAATCAAAATTTATGAAAATATTGTTTAGGTTTATTAATTCTGTAATTCAACGAAATAGTTACTTGTTTTTTTTGTTACTATCAACTATTGCTATTTCTCAAACGGAAGAAGTTACCACAGATTCTATAAGTAAAACACCCAAAGTTCTTGTTATTTCAGAGATTCCAAATTTTGATCTAAAAACGGGAAAATTAATAAATGACATCAATGCACTAACCAAAAATAAAAACCAATTACAGATCATCAAGGAAAACATAGTAGTTTATGATTCTTTATTAAATAACAAACTGTTGCTACTTAGAGATACAGTAACAAATCTTAATTTAGATAAGTTAGATAGAATTGAAGATCAAATAACAATATATAAGAACAAAACAAACCCCTGGATAGAGGAAATTGATCATTGGAAAAATAAAACTATCGCATTTACAGATCACTTAAATTTTAATTTTCAAACCTGGAAAATAACCTCCGATTCTATTATATCAGCAGAAAATAGGTTACTGGAAACAGATTCAACTAAAATGGAAACACTCCGCCTTGTGAAGGAAAATGTAGATTCTAAACTGCACAAGTTAACGGAACTTAGAATTGAATTCTTGCCATGGAAGGATCAATTGATCAATGTTGACAACTCCCTACTTGTATCCTCAGCAAGAATAACAGAAGCTTTCTCACTAATAACTTCAAATCGAAAAAAGTCTTTGGATAATATTTGGATTCCGGAATACAATGTGATCTGGAAAATGAATTCAGATCCAAATACTGCCAAGAATAATCCTAGTCTAAAAAATGAGTTGAATTTAAAAATAGATCTTATAAAACGTTATATCAAAGGTACCTCCGATTTTTATTATACCCTGTTTTTTAGTTTTTTGTTTATAGTTGGGTTGATCATATATTTTAAATTAAGATATAACCAATTATACAGTTCAGATGTAAGAGAATTATTAAAAGGTAATTTAGTGATTAAATATCCTGTTTTTTCTTCTTTTATTATTTTAAACTTTGTCGTTTTCCTCTTTATTGATATACCTACTGAACTGGAATCTATGATTTTATTGCTTTCCATAATACCTTTTGGTGTATTATTATGGATACTTAATTATGAAAATAAACTTTTAAATATATTTTTATTTGCTGTTTCCTCTCTTATTTTTATATTCTTACCTGCGTTAAATGAGCAGCCTATTAAACTACGCTATTCGCTATTGATTCTAAACACAATCACTATAATACTGCTATTGATAGTACAAAAGAAAAAAGAACTGATCGCAAAAGAAAATAGTTATTGGCTAGGTGCTTTACCTTTTTTGATCTCTTTATTTATTTTTTTAAGTATTGTTGCTTTTGTTGCAAATATTATTGGGAGTGTTCAGTTATCTCTAATTTTGACCAGAACAATAATTGGAACAATCATTGTATTTATGATCATAAAAGAATCGGTTACTTTGTTAGAATCTTTTTTGTATTTGATACTATTAGGGCCGCTTTATAAGCATTCTAATATCCTAAAAGATGATAGTGATTTGGTCATGAGATCCATTTACAAAGTTTTAAAAATTATTGCATTTTCCCTTTGGATATATGTTATTCTGGATCTGCTTAAAATTCGTAAAATGATTTTTACTTCCTTCATGGATTTTATCAATAGTCCTTTAAAAGTAGGAGCATTAAGCATCTCTTTAGGGAATATTATTTCCTTTTTCCTTATTTTACAGGTATCTATATGGATATCTAAGTTTATTCGATATTTTCTTGATAAGGAAGTATATCCTCGCACCCATATATCAGCAGGGGTTTCCAGTACATTTTCTTTAATGATTAAATACACCTTAACTTTTTTTGGTTTTTTATTAGCTCTTTTTGGTGCTGGAATTGAATTAAGCAAAGTGGCGGTTGGTATTGGAGCATTAGGTGTTGGTATTGGTTTTGGTTTACAGAATATCATTAATAATTTTGTATCGGGAATTATTTTAGCCATAGAGCGTCCAATCAAAATTGGGGATAAGGTGAAGGTTGATGACATTGAAGGAGAAGTAAAAGATATTGGCTTAAGGGCTTCTCAAATAAGAACCTGGGATGGATCTGATGTTCTTGTTCCCAATGGTTATCTTATCTCAGGAAAATTGACCAATTATACTTTTTCAGATAATAAAAGACGATTAAGTCTGAAAGTTAATTTAACTGCAGATACAGATATTAAAAAAGCTTCACAGGTAATTTTGTTAGCAGCATCAAAAGTTCCAAAAGTATTAAAGAAACCTACCCCTTATCTAAATTTTGAAGGAATTAAAAATGGAAAATCGGTTATTCTTGTATATGCCTGGATAAAAGATTATTCTCAAGGTATTGCTATAGGTACTGTCCTTAAAATTGCTATTTATGATGCATTAAGAAAAGATGGCTTTAAAATTTCTATTCCAATATTAGATGTAGATGTTCAGGTAAAACAAAATGAAAAACAGATAGATAAAATTCAGGAAACAAAAATAAAAGGTATTAAACCTCAGGGCAATCCCTGAACCCTTTAATAGGAATCAACGGTATCACAAAGTATATCACAATAAATGTGTGTACTTTCTTTGATAAAATTAAATATATCATTTAACAATTTTATGGTGTATGTATCATTCCATGTCAAGGTTATCAAAACCCAACCAGAATGAACAAAATCATTTACTTTTAAAAACAAAGATCTATTTTGATGTTGATCCCATTTTAGTAACACGCCAACTCATAAAGTTTAACTGATGAAGCTTTAACCATTGTAGCATTTCCTGTGAGTCAAACTCTCTTTCCATTACTTTTTGAATGGTTTCTGTAAAATATTTCTTTTCACTCATGATAGAATATTTAAAGTTAATAATTATCCTGAATCAATCGTTGGCAATTCAGTTGTGAGCCAAGAGCAGAGGGATTTCTTGCTGCTTCTTTAAATTAAAATTTAACTTATAAATCTAAAAATAAATATTTATACATTATATTTAATCTATTACATTATATATAATGAACTAAATCATTCATTTATTTAGGTATCTATCTGGTATATATACTTTTACTATATTTTTATATATTTTGAAATATATAAGTTAACTTTGGTCATCTTATCTTTATTAATATTTGGATATATTAAGAGTTAAACATCAAGGTTGTACTAAAAATAAAAGACCCAGAACTAATAATCAACAGGTTTTCTTCTTAATAATTCAAGTGTCTAGTGGCGAATCATTAATTGTAGAAAACATGAAAAAAACACAAGATTATCTGATACAATATTTAACAAATCACATTGTAAAAAACCCTGTTAAAAACACAAAAAGAATTATCAATTTAGCAAACTCTTTGGGGTTCTTTAAAGAGCATAAGCCCGCCATGCAGGCAATTTTTGAGAAATTAGAGGTGCCTGGTGACCCATGGCATGGTTTTATACAGAATTTTAATAGCGAATTAAATCTCAATACACGAAAAAAAGTTATAGCAAATTTTCTTCTTAAAGGTGGTTTGTTTACAAGAGGCTTACGTGAAAAACGCAGAGCACAAGGTTTAAGTTCTCCTTTCACTGTTTTAATGGATCCTACCACCATTTGTAATTTAAATTGTTTAGGATGCTGGGCAAATGATTACGAAAAAACAGATTCTCTTTCTTATGAAACACTCTCCAGAATTATTACTGAAGGTAAAGAACTGGGTATTTATGTATACATATATTCCGGAGGTGAACCTCTTGTTAGAAAAAAAGATATCATCAAACTTTGCGAAGAACATGATGACTGTTTCTTTTTGGCATTTACCAACGGAACATTGATCAATGAGCAATTTGCAAAAGATGTAGCACGTGTGGGTAATTTTGCACCTGCTGTGAGTATAGAGGGTTTTGAAAAAGATACTGATTTCAGAAGAGGTGACGGAACATACAAAAAAGCTATCAGAGGAATGAAGCTAATGAAAAAATACGGAAATTTATTTGGCTATTCAACAGCTTATCACCGATTAAATACAGAAGTTGTAGGATCAGATGAATTTGTCAATAGTATGCACGATCTTGGAGCCCGATTTGGCTGGTATTTTACCTATATGCCGGTTGGAAGTGATGCAAAACCCGAACTGATTGTCACACCAGAACAAAGAGCTTATATGTACAGAAGGATCAGAGAGATAAGAAGTACTAGTTCTATGTTTTTGATGGATTTTTGGAATGATGGTGAATTTGTTGGCGGATGTATTGCAGGTGGTAGAAATTATTTACATATCAATGCTGCCGGAGCTGTTGAACCATGTGCTTTTATTCACTATTCAAATGTAAATATAAAAGATGTTAGTCTGGCAGAAGCACTAGAGCAACCTATATTTAAAGAATATCAAAAACGTCAACCCTTTAATCATAATGATCTAAGACCATGTCCTTGTTTAGACAACCCTTCTGAGTTAAGAGATATCGTACATTGTAGCTCGGCTGTTTCAACACAACCAAATGATTCTGAAAGTGTGGAAGATCTTACGGCTAAATGTGAAAACCATGCGGCAGGGTGGGCAATAATGGCTGATGATCTGCTCAATAAGAAGAATGGTAAAAATGGTAAACCAAGATCAAAACCGGTTATTCATTTTAAAGAAGTAGAAGAAACAAAGGTTTGATATAAAAAAACTTTAACTTTAACCGGTTTTTGGTTTACAGATAGTGGAAATTCTGTTGATCAAAAATCGGTTTTATAGATTCGTATTTATTCTTTTTTCTCAACACAACAATACAAATTAATTATGAAAGGTCAGAAGCATTTAAAACTGTTTATCATTCTAATCTTGTTGCCTTTGGTTTCTGTTTACTCCAATAATGGGATTGGCAAAATATCTGCCTTAGAGGATGAAGCCTTATCCGAAATATTGAATCTGCGAACAAAATCAGCAAAAAAAATATTAGATGCAGATAATTCTCAGGAATTTAATTTATATAAGGAATACCTTTACAACTGGAGTGAAGTCATTGAACTTACCCTGAAAGAAGATAATACCAAATACGAAGAATACCTTACCAATTTAGAACAACGCTTAGACCGTATTGAGGAAAAAGCAGATAAATCTTCTGCATCGTATCATATTTTACTTGCAGAAATATATGCACATGCCGCCATGGCTAATATTGTTTATAATGACTTTTTTTCGGGATTCAGAAAAATGCTCAAATGCAATAAAAATGAAAAACTAAACGAAGAACTTCATCCGGGTTACTGGCAAAATAATAAATTAGGAGGTACGATCAATGTATCCTTTGCCATGATGCCACCTATGCTAAAAACTATGGCCGGATTATTTGGTTTAAAAGGAGATGCCAAAAAAGGATATAAGCAATTAGATCAGTACTTAAAGGATGTAAATGATTATCCGGGTTTAAAATCGGAGGCACTCATCTATTATGGCTTTACATTAAAAATAGCCAAAGATGAAGATAGGGCATATAAATTGTTAAGCAACCATATTGACAAAAAGAATGCTACTGCTCTGGCTATATTTCTCACTTCGAATGTGATGTTCCTTACATCCCATAATGACGAAGCATTGTCATATCTTGATCACTTTCCTGAAAACAAACTGGAATTACCTTTTCATCATATTGATTATTTAAGAGGTAAAGAAAAGTTGAACCGGTTAGATTTAGATGCTGGCATGTATTTAAAACGATATCTTGACAATTCTAAATTTAAAAACTATCATCGGGAAACTTGCCTGAAACTATCACATCACTATTTTATGCATGGTGATCAATCAAAATATGAGTATTATCAAAAAAAGATCAATGAGTATCTCAAAGCAACCACTGATCGTGACCGAGAGGCAGACATTGAACGTAACAGACCTTACCCCCCTCACAAAGATTTACTACAAGCCAGATATTTGGTTTGGGGTGGATATTACTCTAAAGTAGATAGTATTCTTGATAAAGTAGATGCAACCTCCTTAAAAATTCCAGGTTATTTAAATGAATATCATTTGATACAAGGTAAAATTAAGGATGGCCAAAATAATTCAACAGCCTTGTCATTATATGATCAGGTAATCAATGATGGTAAATATGCAGAGGAACATTACGCAGCAGAAGCAGCATTTTTGGCGAGTAAATTTAATTTACGTAACGGGAATTTACAAGAAGCAAAAAAATATGCTAAAATATGCTTAGATACAGATTGTGGTGATGATGTTTATATTGAAGTAATTCATAAAAAATCAAAAACCCTATTAAACAGAATAGAAACCAGAATAGAATCAATATACTAAAAGTTCTGTCTGCTCGAATAATGAAGTTAAGATATTTTTATCTAAATTAAAAAAGATTAATAGATAGGTGATCCTATCAAAAAGAAGACCCTAATCAAAAGGGAAATTAGTAAAGCAAAACAGTTTTCCCCCTAAATATTTATAGCATTATGGCCATTGTTTGGCAATTATCTGTATTACATCTTGATAAAAGCGCACTGATTAGTGCCGTTCTTTTAAAGGACAGACCTTTTACTTATAACAAACAAATTAGTGGGTTTAAAAATCTTTTAAAAGTAGTTAAGTCCTATTTTATTGGTGTTTGTGATGATCAGGAAATCGTAATAACTATTGGTAATAAAAACATCAAAACTCGAACAAATGATCGTGGAGGCTTTTCTTACACTCTGGACTTTATACCCAATAATGATATAAAAATTAGTTTCCCCACAGATGCAAATCCGCTAAATATTATACAATCCTATCCTGTAATTTTTAAAAAAACCAATAGTTCTTTTGATGTGATTTCAGATATTGACGACACCATTATTTTTTCGTACACAGCAGATTTCTTTAAACGGATAGGAACCGTGGCATTTACAACACCTGATAAAAGAAAGCCGGTTGAATTCACTCAAAATCTTTTAGAAGAATTTAAAAAAGAGGATATCCGAGTATTCTATGTCTCAAAAAGTGAAAGTAATTTATTTAGTATGCTTTCCTATTTTATTGAGAAAAATAAATTACCAAAGGGACCCTTATTTTTGACACCTTATTTAAAACTAGGACAGCTTTTTAAATCTAAAAAACACAATTTTAAAATAGAGAATATCCGATTTATTTTTGAAAATTCGGGAAATAAAAAATATGTTTTATTTGGTGATGACAGCCAGGCAGATATGGAAGTGTATGCCAGTGTTGTAAAAGAATTTCCCGAAAGGATATTAAAGATCTATATCAGGCAAACCAAACCTAAGATATTGTCTACTCAAAAAAAAATGATGGAAAAATTGAGAGTGACAAAAGTTCCGGTAAATTATTTTAAAGAAGAAAATACATTGGATGTCTCCAATGAAATGTCACAATTAAAAAATAACAGCAAATGAAAATTCTTTTTGTAGTAAACCCCATATCGGGAGGAGTAAATAAAGAGCCTTTTATTAAAAAGGCAAAGTCCATTTGTAAAAAATATGGTATTGATTTCTTATTTTTTAAAACAACAGGAAAAGATGATGCAAAAAAGTTAAAAGATATTTTATCAAATTATCAACCAGATAAAGTTGCTTCGGTTGGTGGAGATGGAACTACCTTGTTTACATCTGAGATATTGCTCAATTCAACCATTCCAATGGGAATTATCCCTTTAGGCTCGGCAAATGGTATGGCAACAGAACTGTTTGTAAATCCGGATCCTGTGGAAGCCTTAAAGGAAATTATTATGTCACAGGTAGTTGCCGGACTTGATATGATCCTTGTCAACGATAAATATTATTCCATTCATATTGGTGACGTTGGAATAAACGCCAATATTATTAAAAGTTACGAAAAAGATAAGAATCGTGGTATGTCAACTTATGCCAAATATTTTATTGAAGAAGTAAAAAAAAGCAAGCCTTTTGGTTTTTCAGTAAAGGCAAATGGCAAGACAATCCGTGAAAAAGGGATCATGGTAGGAATTTGCAATGCAAGAAAATATGGTACAGGCGTACCTTTAAATCTTAAAGGCAACCCAATGGATGGGAAATTTGAAATTGTAATTGTTAAGCAAATCAATTTAAATTCATTGCTATTGGCTGGATTATCAAAATTTGATGAAATATTTTATGACAATCAAAATGGAATTGTAATTAAAACAGATATTGCTGATATTGAATTTGATCAACCTAGATTGTTACAGTTAGATGGAGAAGTAATAGGTATGTTTTCCAAATTGAATCTTAAAATTTTAAAAGGTGCTGTTAAGATTATAACCAGTCATGATAATGTATCATTACAAGAGATACAGCATAATTCTTAAAGAGTATTTAGTGTTATTAACAAATAAGCTGTTACTTATAAAATAGATGGTTCAAAAAAAACATATTAGTTTCTCCTTTCACTTAAAGCTGCTAAAAAAATCATTTTCAAAGTTTATTAGTGAGGATATCTTTACACAATCTGCAGCACTGGCCTATTACATGGTTTTTGCTTTGCCTCCAATGCTGGTAATTACTTTTTGGCTGGCAGGTTTATGGTATCAGGATGTAGTGGTTAGTGAGGCTGTTTTCAATGAGTTTGGCGAATTGATGGGGCAAGAAGGAGCCAAACAGTTAATGGCTACCATAGAAAGGTTAACATCCAACAGACCAACACTATGGGAAACAATTATTGGTATCGCATCCTTACTGTTTATGATTTCTACTGTTTTTGTTACCACAAAGCAGCAATTGAATAGAATTTTTGAAGTAAAAGTTAATAATTCACTTCGTCAGGAAATCTGGATAACACTTATCAATAGGTTTCTTTCAATTGCGATGTTATGTATAATAGCGCTGATACTTACCCTATCAATGGTAATAAATGCACTAATAAATACTTTTAGTGTAATAATGGAAAAATGGATGGGAAATTATTCAAACTGGTTTTTAGTAGTCGGTTTTATTGTAATAAACTTCGTGTTTCTTACTCTTTTGTTCGGTCTGATCTATAGATATATGCCAGATAACAGATTGAAATGGAGTGATACCTGGTTTGGCGGTGCATTTACTGCAATATTATTTATAGCCGGGAAATCCCTGATAAGTTTTTTTATTGTAAATAGCCAGGTATCAAATTTTTACGATGCTGCCGGCAGTATCCTGGTTTTGATGCTTTGGGTGTATTATTCCTCAGCCATTTTATATTTTGGAGCCATTGTTACTTATTCCAGAGCAAAACTTTTGAACGGAAATA
>JAOZTG010000098.1 GCA_029939235.1 Flavobacteriaceae bacterium | reverse complement strand
GTCTAAGGTCTAAGGTCTAAGGTCTAAGGTCTAAGGTCTAAGGTCTAAGGTCTAAAGGTTACTTTTTTGCTTTTTGTACTAACTCTAATTGGTTTATATTGGTTTTTGCTGTAAAAAAACCATAATTGATAGTTGCAATATTTTTTTCAATTTTATCAATGGTACCTTTTGCATTTCCATCAATTAACCTTACCCGATCGTTGATCTGAAATTGATATCCATCGATAACAATTGCTTTTTCTCTTTCAATTATTTTTTTCTTTTTTCTTGCTTTTTTTACTTCGGGTAAAACTTCTTTTTCAATTTTTCTAAGCTGATCTTCCTTTAGTTTTTGCTGTAATTTAATTTCTTTATTGATCTTTGTCCGCTCTCTTTTTGATAAAGGTTTTTCTTTATCCGAATTCTTTTTTTGGTGCTCAATCTCTATTTTTTCTTTTTTCTTTTGCTCATGTTTAGATTGCTCTATCATGGCCCATTTTAAAAATTCATTTTGTAATTGATTTTTGTTTTTGGTTTGAAAAAACTTATTGATCAGCTCATTAGACTTTCTTCCAAAGGATAGCATTTTTTGATTGTTATCATAAAGTTCCTGAAAGCTGTTGATCTTATCCTGAATTTTTTGTTGTTTGATCAAAAGATCTTCTGAGCTTTCTTTGGCAAAAGACTTCTCTTTTTCTAAGGCATCTGTTGTTTTTTGAAGCTTATTTCTTTCTCCTTGCAATTTTGCAATAGTTTTGTCTAATCGGATCTTTTCTTTTTCCACTTTTTTCTTTGCCCTGTTGATCAACCGAAATGGAATACCATTTTTTTGAGCAACCTCAAAAGTAAATGAACTTCCGGCCTGACCGATATGTAATTTAAAAAGAGGTTCTAATGATCTTTGATCAAATTGCATATTGGCATTTACCACATTTTCCAATTCACTAGCTAATACTTTTAAGTTGGCATAGTGTGTGGTAATGATTCCAAAAGCTCCTTTTTCATAAAATTCTTCTAAAAATATTTCTGCTAAAGCACCTCCCAATTCCGGGTCAGATCCGGTGCCAAATTCATCGATAAGAAAAAGTGTGTTTGCATTACATTTTCGCAGGAAATTACGCATGTTCTTTAATCGATAACTATAAGTACTTAATTGATTTTCAATGGATTGATTATCACCAATATCTGTTAAAATATTATCAAAAATACTTGCTTCACTTCGTTCGTGAACAGGAATTAAAATCCCGCTTTGCAGCATGGCCTGTAACAATCCAATGGTTTTTAAAGTGATACTTTTTCCACCTGCATTCGGACCCGAGATTACGATTATCCTTTGTTGTTCATTTAATTCCAGCGTTTGTGGAATTATAGGAATATTCTGTTTTTTATTCTCTTCCCATAAAATGGGATGATAAGCATTTTTAAAATAGATCTTTTGTTCACGGACTATTTTAGGTAAACAAGCATTTATTTCATTGGCATATTTCGCTTTGGCACCAACCATGTCTAAATGACTGAGGTAGTTTTGGTATTTGGTCAAAAGTTCCTGATAAGGGCGAATAGTATTGGTTAATTGCTTTAAGATCTTTACAATTTCTTCTTTCTCTTCGTATTGTAAGTTTTGCAATTCCCGTGTAAGTTGCAAGGTTGCTTCTGGTGCAATATAAACAATACTTCCTGTTTTTGAATTCCCTAAAATGGCTCCTCTCACTTTTCGTCGATGCATTGCCTGAACAGCCAAAACTCTTTGGTTGTCTACAACAGATTCTTTGATGTCATCTAAATATCCAAGACTGATATAATGACTTAATGCCTTGGTAAAACTCCCTCCCAGTTTACCTCTTGTTCTATTGATTTCTTTACGGATACTATGTAAAGTTTCTGAAGCCTTATCCACAACTTCCCCGTATGGTGAAATCATTTTATCAATATGATTTATTAGAAACTTTGTAAAATCAATATTTTCTGATTGTACAAAAAAAGTAGGGTAGTAGTCTTTAAATTTTTTAAAGAACAGCAATAGATTATTGACGGTAGCAGAAATGGAAGATATCTTTTGAAATGAGGTTCCTTCTAAAAAACTGTCTTCAATTCCCAGTAAATAGATCTCTTTGGTAATATCATCAAAATAATGATTCGGAATTCTGTTCTCATTTTCAAAGGAGGATACATATTCATTAACTTGGTTCAATTCCGTTTTTAATTCTAATACTCTGGGTATTGGCTGGATCTGTAAAACTTTTTTCCTGCCAAGATCAGAGATACAATGCCTCTCAATTATTTGAAGTACCGTTGAGAATTCTAAATCGTTTAATGTTTTTTGTGTTATTCTATTTGCCAAAATTGTAGATTTGTACCATGGATAAAGATTATCCATAAGGCAAAAATAAATAAAAAAATTCTATGGAGGTTCATATTTCTGAAAGTTGGAAAAATATTTTAAAAGAAGAATTTGAAAAAGAATATTTTCAAAACCTGGTTGGTTTTGTAAAAGAAGAATACACAAAATATACCTGCTATCCGAAAGGGAAGGAAATATTTGCTGCTTTTGATCATTGCACATTTGAAAATGTAAAAGTGGTAATTATTGGTCAGGATCCTTATCATGGGGAAAATCAGGCAAATGGTTTATGTTTTTCTGTGCATGATGGGATTACGCATCCTCCATCACTGATCAATATTTTTAAGGAAATTGAAACAGATCTGGGAAATCCTTATCCGAAAAGTGGGAATTTAGAAAAATGGGCAAATCAAGGTGTATTATTGATCAACGCAACTTTGACTGTAAGAGCTCATGAAGCAGGATCGCATCAAAGAAAAGGGTGGGAACAGTTTACAGATGCTGTGATTCAAAAAATATCAGAACAAAAAGAGCATGTTGTGTTTTTACTTTGGGGAGGATTTGCAAAAAAGAAAGGTGCAAAAATAAACACAGCAAAACACCACGTTTTAACCTCAGGTCATCCTTCACCATTAAGTGCTAACAGAGGATATTGGTTTGGTAATAAGCATTTTAGTAAAACCAATGCTTATTTAAAGAATATTAGTGAAAGCGAAATAAAATGGTGAAATATATTATAAATTAAAAGCAACACCTATTAATGGACCATAGGTTTTAACATGAGTTTTTACTTCATCTTCACCCTCGCCACTAACCGTTTTATCATTGAATGTTTTATATCCTGCAGTTACTGTGAGTAATTTGGAAACTTTAAATGTATTTATAAATGAAAAATCCCAATATAATTCTGATGAATTACCTATGCCAAATCCACCTACATTAGCAGATAATCCTAATAAAACAGATTTGCTTAAAATAATTCTAAAGTTAGCTCCAAAAACCAGATCAACATATTCTAGTTCTTCATTAATACTAATTGGAAAACCTGATACTGGTAAATCAATAGAAACATCTAAATCAGCATCTACAGTAATATTATTATACCAGTAAATAGCTCCAATGGTAGCATCCATAGCCCAGCCATAAATCACATTATCTCCAAAATCGATTTTATCAATAATAGTATAGCCTATTTTTGAATCTAAAATGATTTGATCTATACCATAATCAATTAACAATAGACCTTCTTCCATTTGAGTACCTAATTTAGCATAAGTAAGGTTGGAGCTTAAACTCCACTTTTTATATCTGGCCTGAGCTACCATCTGGAATCCGAAATTTGTCAAAGAAGTAAGATCATTAAATGACTGTCTGATCTTTTCACTACCTACATCCGTTGCATTGCCTGCAATCCAGGCATATGGAGCCAACTTAAAACTCCATGGTTTTCGTTCCTTTTTATCAATAAATTCGGTATTGGCAGTTCCTGTTTCTTCTTCTTTTTCCTGAGAAAAAATAAAGGTATAATTAAAAACAATAAAAAGGACAAGAAGAGATTTGTTTAGTTTGAAATTCATAATTAAATAGTTTATTTGGTTTAAAGGTATAAAGAAAAAAATAATTTCACTTTTTTAAATTTTAATTCCTATATTTTTTCAATAGGATATCACCAATTTTAATTACATTTTTATCATTTTTTCTGTTTGAAAATATTATGACCGTTAATTTTTGATCTGGTATTTTAACCACATAATTTGTAAACCCACTTGTATGACCCGAATGGCTAATAATTTTGGTTTTTCCATCATATTTGATTCTCCACCCATAACCATAATCCCATTCTGATTCTGGAATCGTTGTTTGAATTGTATAAGCTTTATTTTTTAATTCGGGAGAAATCAATTGATTGTTTTCAAGAGCCTGATCCCATTTAAAATAATCATTGATCGAAGTGTAAATACCACCATCTCCCTGAACGGCACTTGTCATGCTTTGGTCACTAAAAATAATAGAATCATTTGTTATTGTATATCCATAGGCTCTGTATTTTATTTTTGAATCTTTTGTATAAACCACAGATTTTTTCATTTTTAGAGGTTTAAAGATCTCCATTTCTATAAATTGTTTGTAGCTTTTTCCTGATCTTTTTGCAATGATCTGAGCTAAAACTGCGTAAGCAGAGTTGCTATACGCATATTTACTTCCTGGAATAAATTTTGTGGTAGATTGCTCTTTCATCAACTGTAAAACTTCCTCATCTAAAATAGGGATTGTCCGATTCTCTTTCATTAAATTTTCATAATCTAATAGTCCGGAAGTATGTGTTAGCAATTGTTGTATAGTAATGTCTTTTCCATATTCCGGAAAATCATCAAAAATTTCTGTTAGAACTGTTGAAAAAGTAAGTTGATCATTTTCTATAATCATTAAAACTGCCATGGCAGTAAATTGTTTGGTAACAGAAGCCAGGCGATAGTTGGTGTTATTTTTAGCTTTTTGTTTGTCTTCTATGTTCGCTAAACCAAAATTATAATTTTCCAGTATTTTTCCGTTTTTAATTATGGAATAACTAAATCCAGGGAATTCGTTTCCATAGGCTTTAAATAGAGAATCAAGGATAAAACGATCAACACTTTCTTGTGCTGAAATGAAAGTAGAAACAAAAAAAAGAAGAAAGCTTAATTTGGATAGAAGTAATCTGAGTGTAGTTTGCATTCATAAATTTACCTGCAAGGTCTCAAAGACCTTGCAGGATATTTTTTTTGAAATTATGCTTTGACAGGAATATTTTTAAGAATTTCTAACAAATATTTCCAGAATTTTTGAGCAGAAGCAATATTTGCTTTTTCATCTGGTGAATGTGCTCCTTTGATGGTTGGTCCGAAAGAGATCATATCCATATCTGGATAATTGGTTCCTAAAATACCACATTCCAAACCTGCATGACAGGCAACAACATCCGCTTTTTTATCAAAGATACTTTCGTAAAGATCTTCCATTACACTTAGTATAGGTGAATTTGCATTAGGACTCCATCCGGGGTAGGAGCCAGAAAATTCTACTTTGAATCCTTCTTCTTCAAACGCAGTTTTTAAAAGATTTGCAACTTCTGTTTTACTTTCTTCTACAGATGAACGTGTCAAACAATCAATTTGAATGTTGCCATCTTTTAAGTTTACTATGGCGATATTATTGGAAGCTTCTACCAAACCTTCCATTTCTTCACTCATTTTATGAACACCGTTAAGAGCATTATTTACAGCATTGATCAATTTAGCTTGCTCTTCTTTGGATATAGCTTTTTTGAAATTTTCAGTTTTTTCAAAATTGATTACTAAATTAGGCTCAATCTCTGAAAATTCCTGTTTGATCTTATTTGCAATTTCATTTATTTTATCTTTTGCATCAATGATATCTACCGGATTGCAAATTACAGTTGCAAAACTTTCTCTTGGAATAGCATTACGTAAACTTCCTCCTTGAATTTTAGATATATGGATGTAGGGATGCACTGCCTCAAAGATTCGATTCATAATTTTATTTGCATTTCCAAACCCTCTGTGAATATCCATTCCGGAGTGACCACCACGTAAACCTTTTACGGTAATTTCAAAAGCAACATCATCACCACTAAAAACTTCTTCTTCATATTTTTTGGTTGCAGTAACATCAATTCCACCTGCACAACCAATATCCAGTTCTGTATCTTCTTCCGTATCCAGATTCAATAAAATTTCTCCATCCAAATAACCAGCTTGCAATCCTTTGGCACCAGTCATTCCGGTTTCTTCATCAATGGTAAACAAGGCTTCAATTGCGGGGTGTGGAATGTCAGAACTTTCCAATACACTCATTATTGCAGCAACTCCAAGACCATTATCTGCCCCCAATGTTGTACCTTCAGCAGTAACCCATCCGTCTTCAATGATCATTTTGATTCCATCCTTATCAAAATCAAATACGGTATCACCATTTTTTTGATGTACCATGTCTAAATGCGATTGCATCACAATGGTTTTTCTGTTTTCCATTCCTGGTGTTGCAGGTTTTTTGATAATCACATTTTGAATTGGATCAATGATAGTTTCCAATCCTAAATTTTTACCAAAATCTGCCATAAATGCAATTACTTTTTCCTCTTTTTTTGACCCTCGGGGAACTTCATTTAGGTCTGAAAATTTATTCCATAAACCTTTTGGTTCCAGGTTTCTTATATCTTGACTCATAATGTTTTGTTTAAATTGTTAAATGAATTTCAAAGTTACTAAAAATAGTGTTAACGTGAGTTCGACGTAAGAAATGTTTATTGTAAATTAAATACATTGATATACAGAATATTGTCAGTTCAAGTACAATCGGGAACTATTTAAAACCTCTTGACTGCGCTCGAGTGGACACTAAAATTATTAATTTACAATTAAAGATCTGATTCTTTTTCCTAAAACAAACTAAAAGTAAATTTGGATATAAGTAATTAATATTTAATCAATTAAATGCTTGTTTCTTTAAAATATGGCTGATAGTTTACTCTTATTGATCTTTGATATTTTCAAAAAAATAGATCAATTCAGATCGTTTTTTAAAGATTTGATCTAAAGCTTCTTTAATCATTGGGTTTAACTTTGTATTTAAAAAGGCAGCTCTGATATCGGTATGTATACCAATAAGGATCTTATTTTGATTATTGTAGTATTTATGACTGTAGGCTAATCCCAATTCAACAGAAGCACCTTCATCCGGAACTCTGCCATCTAATATAAACAGAAATATATCACACTGAAAGATCTGATCTCTATCCAGTTCAAACATTGCTTTTCTTCTTTCCTCTTTCGTCATTGAGTTAAAAGGATGTTTGTTTTTTTCTACACCATCCCGTTGAGGTAAGAAAACATCAAAACCTAACTTTTCAATTTGATCCGTCAGGTTTTGGTTAAATTCTATTTCGGCTTTGCTAAAAAGTGGAGCTGCAAAATATACCTTCATATGCTTACATCTCAATAATTATATCTTGTAAAGGTTTTCTTACCTTTTTCATTCCATACATGACATCATCTTTGGTTCTGAAGCCAACTGGCAGCATTAAAACTGATTTTAGATTTTTTTCTTTTAGATTGAGAATTTCATCAATTTTACTTGGAATAAATCCTTCCAAAGGGCAATTATCAATTCCTTCAACAGCGCATACCGTCATTAAATTCCCCAAAATAATATAGGTTTGATATATAGAAGACTGTTCAATAGCTTCCTTACTTTTATGATTGTACATTTCCTTTAATTGTGCCCTGAATTGTCCAACAACCTCTTCGGTAGTGCCTCTTACTTTTTTTTCGTAATCAAAGTAATTATCAATGGTTTTTTCATCTACAACAGTATCAATACATATTACTAAAAGATGAGAACATGTGGTTACCTGCTCCTGAAAAAAGGAGTGTGCAAATATTTTGTCTTTTAACTCCTGATCTTTGATAATGATCAATTTAACCGGTTGTAAACCGAAGGAAGTAGGTGTTAAATTAAAAGCATTTTTTAGAGTTTCAACTTGAGAATCCGTTAATTTTTTAGTTGGGTCAAATTTTTTACAGGCATAACGCCATTCTAAACTTTCTATAGTATTCATTTTGTTTTATTTTTAAGTTGTGTGATCTAAATTATGATTATTCCATGAATTATATGAGGAGTTTGATCAGCTTAGCGATTGCATATTTACCAAATTATAATAAGCTCCTTTTTTTGCAAGTAATTGATTATGTTTTCCTTTTTCAACAATTTTACCTTTTTGAATTACAACGATCATATCTGCTTTTTGTATGGTAGATAATCTATGTGCAATCACTACAGAGGTTCTGTTTTTCATCATTTTTTCCAATGCATTTTGCACCAGTTGTTCTGATTCCGTATCTAAAGCAGAAGTTGCTTCGTCTAAGATCATGATGGGTGGGTTTTTCAGTACGGCCCTGGCAATAGAAAGACGTTGCCTTTGTCCGCCTGATAATGTATTTCCACTATCTCCAATATTATTATCATATTGATTCGGTAAATTCCGGATAAATTCATGAGCATTTGCAATTTTCGCTGCTTCTATGACATTTTCATCACTTGCCTGATCCACACCCAGTTTGAGATTATTTTTAACCGTATCATGGAAAAGGATAGATTCTTGTGTTACCAAACCTATCAATTCACGTAAAGATTCCTTTTTAATATTTTTTATATTGATTCCGTCAATTAAAATTTCACCCTGATTCACATCATAAAATCTGGGAATTAAATTTGCCAGTGTTGATTTTCCACTTCCTGACTGCCCAACAAGAGCAACAGATTTTCCTTTTGGGATTGTAAGTGAAAAATCTTTTAAAACATATTCATCTTTGTATTTAAAATAGATATTTTTAAAAGTGATCTCTTTGTTAAAAGAAGTTTTATCAATAGCATTTGCAACATCTTTTATATTATTTTCTGTTTCCAGGATTTGCATGATCCTCTCAGCCGAAGCATTTCCTTTTTGTACACTAAAAACAGCCTGAGAAATAGCCTTTGCGGGATTTAGTATTAAGTAGAATAAGCCAATATAACCTAAGAATTCCTGTGGTTTCATATCGTCAGTTCCGTTTAAGACCAATCTTCCTCCGAACCAAAGTATCGCAATGATGGTTGCTGAGCCAAGAAACTCACTCATGGGGGAGGCCAGATTTTTTCTGTGTAAAACGCTATTCATCAACTTTTCAAATCGGGAAGTTGATTTTTGAAATTTGCCTTCTATTTTATCTTCTGCAGTAAAACTTTTGATCACTTTCAATCCGGTAAGGGTTTCTTCAATAAAGGATAAAAAGTTACCGGTTTCTTGTTGTGCCAATAGGGATTGAGCTTTTAATTTTTTACTTACAGCCGAGATCAATATTCCGGAAACGGGCAAAAGAATAAAAACAAAAAGTGTAAGTTTTGTACTGATAGCAAACATGGAGATCAATGTAAAAGCAATGGTTAATGGTTCGCGTACAATAGCTTCCAAAGAGTTCAAAAAGGAAACTTCTATTTCCTGTACATCACTTGTTAAACGTGCAATAGTATCTCCTTTTTTCTTTTCGGAAAAATAAGAGATGGGCAATTCCAAAACTTTATGATACAAACCATCTCTTACGTCCTTTACAACTCCATTACGTAAAAATGCCAGTACATACATGGCGAGATAGCGAAAAAGATTCTTAAAAAAGAACATAGAAAAACTCACAATACTGATAAAAAGAAGCGCTTTTTCCGCTCCGCTTGTATCCATTATGTTTGAAATATAATAATTTAAACCATTTTGTACATAATCATAAATCCCTGCAACTCCTGTAAAGTCTGGTTTTTGTGTGACTCTCTCTTCTCTTCCAAATAAAATTCCCAAAACGGGAATAAAAGCAAGAACAGATAATACATTAAAAATTGCGTAAAGTATATTGAATAAAATGTTTAACCAAACATATCTGGTATAAGGTTTGGCAAAACGCAATATTTTTTTAAAATATTTCATAAAATAATGATAGGAGGTGACATTTATAAAAATATCACCTCTTTATAATTTTTACTGAAGTTTTGTTTTACAGATCAAGTTCTTCGATTATATTTTTGATCTTGTTATCCAGTTCATCTTCTACCTTCTTTGCGTTTTCAATTTTATCTAAAGGAGCATGAACACTAAAATAGAATTTGATCTTAGGTTCTGTTCCACTTGGTCGGGCAGCAACTCTTGTACCGTTAACAGTTGTGTAAATCAAAACATTTGATTTAGGAAGATCAATAACGGTTTCTTCATTGGTTAATAGATTCTTACAAACTGAGTTTTCATAATCATATAAATATTCCACCTTTTCACCAACCATTTCAGAAATAGGATTCTGACGCATATTGGTCATTATTTGAGCAATTTCATTTGCACCCTCAATTCCTTTTTTAACAACTGCGATCAAATGTTCTTTGTAAAAGCCATATTTTACATAAAGTTCTAACAACTCCATATACATGGAAGATCCTTTTACTTTTGCCTGTGCAGCAATTTCACACGCGAGTAAAGTTGCAGATACTGCATCTTTATCTCTTACAAAATCACCAACCATAAATCCGAAACTTTCTTCTCCACCACCAATAAAATCTTGTTTTCCTTCTGCTTCACGAATTGTTTTTGCAATCCATTTAAACCCTGTAAGCACAACTTTTGTTTCAACACCATGACTTTTTGCAATTTCATTGATCATAGGTGTAGATACGATGGTAGATCCAACAAATTGATTACCATTTAATTTACCCTTTGAATCCCAGTCTTTGATAAGTGAATTTACCAATAAGGCAAAAGTTTGATTACCATTTAATAAAACCATGTTATTGCTTAGATCTCGAACAGCAATTCCAAGTCTGTCACAGTCAGGATCTGTTCCAATAACGATATCTGCGTTTATTTTTTCAGCAAGATCCGTAGCCATTTTTAAAGCTGCCGGTTCTTCCGGATTGGGAGATGCTACGGTAGGGAAATCGCCATCTGGCTCTCGCTGTTCTTCTACTATATGAACATCATGATAGCCGGCTTCTTCAAAAGCCCCCGGCATGATCGTAATAGAAGTCCCGTGTAGGGAGGTAAAAACTATTTTAAGATCATCTCTGTTTTTTGTATTATCTGAAGTAGCATTTAAAACAGCCTGTTTTGTGAATTTTTTATCTACTACTTCACCAATGATCTCTATTAATTCATCATTTGCTTTAAATTGGATATCACTAAAATCCAATGCATTGATATCATCAATTATATCACCGTCCTGCGGAGGAATAATCTGACCTCCATCATTAAAATAAACCTTGTATCCATTATATTCGGGTGGGTTATGAGATGCCGTAAGAATGATTCCTGCATCACAATCCAATTCTCTAACTGCATAAGATAATTCAGGAGTTGGACGCAGATCTTCAAATAGATATACTTGTATGTTGTTTGCTGAAAACACCTCGGCACAAGCCCTGGCAAATAATTTACTGTTATGACGGCAGTCGTAAGCAATAGCAACTTTGAGTTTTTTATTTGGGAATGCCTTTATCAAATAGTTTGAAATACCTTGTGTATTTTTTCCTAAAGTATACCTGTTGATTCGATTGGTACCTGCACCCATAACACCTCGCATACCACCTGTGCCAAATTCCAGACTTTTATAAAACCTATCAGTCAGTTCATCAGAGTTGTCATTTATCAATTGTTTGATCTCATTTTGAGTATCGGAATCAAAAGTGTTACTTAGCCATAATTTTGCTTTGTTAAGAATTTCGGGTGTGTTCATTTTATGTAGATTTTATAAAGCAAATATAATCTTTTTGGGATAAAAAA
>JAOZTG010000097.1 GCA_029939235.1 Flavobacteriaceae bacterium | reverse complement strand
AAGCATCGTATTTTTGAATTATTAAAAATAAAATGTGAATACTTACCTCAACGAATTAAACGAAGCTCAAAAAGAAGCAGTTCTACAAAAGGAAGGTCCAATGATCATCATTGCAGGTGCAGGATCAGGGAAAACACGTGTTTTAACTTATAGAATTGCACATTTAATGAAAAATGGAATTGACCCGTTTAACATTTTGTCATTGACATTTACCAATAAGGCAGCCCGTGAGATGAAAAACAGAATTTCTCAGGTGGTTGGTCAAAGTGAAGCAAAGAATTTATGGATGGGTACTTTTCACAGTGTTTTTGCAAGAATTTTAAGAAGTGAAGGTGATAAATTAGGCTTTCCATCCAATTTTACGATTTATGATACACAAGATTCAGTGAGGTTGATCTCTTCTATCATAAAAGAAATGCAACTTGAAAAGGAAAAATATAAAGCAAAACAAATCTTAGGAAGAATATCTCAGTTTAAAAATAGTTTGATCACTGTTCGTGCCTATTTTCAAAATCCGGAATTGATCGAAGCAGATAAAATGTCAGGCCGTCCTAAAATTGGTTCAATTTATAAAGAATATGTAGAGAGATGTTTTAAGGCTGGAGCAATGGATTTTGATGATCTTTTGTTGAGAACCAATGAATTACTTACCCGTTTCCCGGAAGTACTTGCAAAGTATCAGGATCGTTTTCGTTATATACTGGTAGATGAGTATCAGGATACTAATCACTCGCAATATTTAATTGTCAGAGCTTTGGCAGATAGATTTCAAAACATATGTGTTGTTGGAGATGACAGTCAGAGTATTTATGCATTCAGGGGAGCGAATATCAAGAATATTTTAAATTTTCAGAAAGATTACAATGATGTTAAAATATTCAAATTAGAACAAAATTACCGTTCTTCTAAAAATATTGTAGAGGCAGCAAATAGTGTAATTGATAAGAATAAGACTAAATTAGACAAGGAAATTTGGACATCTAATGAGGAAGGTGGTTTGATCAAAGTAATGCGTACTTTTTCAGAGGGTGATGAAGGCAGGTTTGTTGCTAATTCAATATTTGAGAATATGATGCAAAACCAACTTGGCAATGAAGATTTTACAATTTTGTATAGAACCAATGCGCAATCCAGAGCGATTGAAGATGCTTTGCGAAAAAAAGATATCAAATACAGAATATATGGTGGTTTGTCTTTTTATCAGAGAAAAGAGATCAAAGATATTTTGGGGTATTTACGTTTACTTGTTAATTCAAATGATGAAGAGGCTTTAAAACGTGTGATCAATTATCCAGCAAGGGGAATAGGTCAAACAACTGTTGATAAACTGATCCTTGCTGCAAATCATTATAAAAAATCAATTTTTGAGATCTTACTACAGCTGGATCGGGTTGATCTAAAAATTAATTCCGGAACAAAGAATAAATTACAAAACTTTGTAAATATGATACGAAGTTTTCAAATAGAAGCACAATCAAAAAATGCTTTGGAAGTTGCAGAACTCGTTTTACGGCAAACTCGCCTGATCAAGGATATTGAAAGTGAAGGAACTCCGGAAGCTATTAGCAGGGTTGAAAATGTACAGGAATTGCTAAATGGTATCAAAGATTTTATTGAAGAGCAAAATCAAAAAGAAGAAGATGCATCTCTTGCATTTTTTTTAGAAGATGTTGCACTGGCTACCGATTTTGATAATGAAAAAGATGATATACCAAGAGTTTCTTTAATGACCATTCATCTGGCAAAAGGTCTGGAATTTCCTTATGTTTATATTGTTGGATTGGAAGAAAATCTATTTCCATCAGCAATGAGTATGAATACACGAAGCGAGATAGAAGAGGAGAGAAGATTGTTTTATGTGGCGCTTACACGAGCAGAAAAACAGGTTTATTTGTCTTATGCGCAATCCCGTTACCGTTGGGGTAAATTAATTGATTGTGAGCCAAGTAGATTTTTAGAAGAAGTAGACGAGAAGTATTTGGATTATATCACTCCTAAAAAAGAGGAGCATATAGTAAATAAGTTTATTGATAAAGATATTTTTGGAGAAACTCCTAATTCAAAGATCCGGTTTAAAAAACCGATAGTAAGAAAACCGGAAAAGAGATCAAAATCTGAAAGAGTTGTAAAAATTGCACCTCCTAAAAATCTGAAAAAAGTAAGCAACATTAGTACCGATAAAACCAATTTGTTTGATAATAATCTGGTAACAGGAAATATAGTGGTTCATGCAAAGTTTGGAAAAGGAAAAGTGATCAATATGGAAGGAACTGGAAATAACAAAAAGGCTGAAATTAAATTTGAATCTGGTTCGACAAAAAAATTGCTTCTGCAATTTGCCAGACTTAAAATTATTGGATAAATTTTTATTATTATTCATATTATAAACCTAAATATAATCGTTACTTTGCAAGGTATAAGTAATTGAAAATTGAAAAAAAGATATACGTAGATGGATCTAGAAAATAATTCAGAAAGAGAACACCTGATCATTCCTGAATATGGGAGGCATATTCAAAAATTAATAAATCATTGTATTGCCATAGAAGATGATGCTGAAAGAAATAAAATGGCTAAAGCCATTGTAAAAGTGATGGGGAATTTACAACCGCATTTGCGTGATGTTCCCGATTTTCAGCATAAATTATGGGATCAGTTGTTTATCATATCCGATTATAAATTAAATGTTGAATCACCATATCCAATCATTGAAAAAGAGGTCTTGCAAGCCAAACCGGATGCTTTACCTTATCCTGATTCACCTTCGAAATATAGGTTTTATGGTAACAATATTCAAACGATGATCGATACTGCTTTGACCTGGGATGAAGGAGATATGAAAGAAGCATTGGTTTATACCATAGCAAATCATATGAAAAAGTGTTATTTAAACTGGAATAAAGATACGGTGGATGATGCTGTTATTTTTAAACATTTATCTGAACTTTCAGATGGGAAACTGGATTTGACAGATGGAAAAGAAGAATTGTCTGATTCAAGAAATTTACTACGCAAAAAGCCAAGTAAAAACTTTCAAAAAAGTCATCAAAAGCAAGGTAAATCAAATTACCGAAAAAGATAATTACATATTCTAAATCCTTAGGTCATGTCTATATTTAAAATAGAAGGAGGACATCGTTTGCAAGGTGATATAATTCCTCAAGGTGCAAAAAACGAAGCATTACAAGTAATTTGTGCAGTTTTACTGACGCCGGAAAAAGTTACCATAAGTAATATTCCTGATATTAGAGATGTAAATAAATTAATATTTATTTTAGGAGAATTAGGTGTTAAAGTTGAAAAGACAGGAGATAATACTTACACTTTTCAGGCAGATGAAGTTGACCTTGACTATTTAGAATCTGCAAAGTTTAAAAAAGATGGAAGTTCTTTAAGAGGGTCTATTATGATCGTTGGTCCACTTTTGACTAGATTTGGAAGAGGTTATATTCCAAGACCTGGAGGAGACAAGATTGGTAGACGAAAATTAGATACTCATTTTGAAGGTTTTATCAATCTTGGAGCGAAATTCAGATATAATAAAGATGAATATTTTTATGGTGTTGAGGCAGGTGAAGAAGGCTTAACAGGAGCTTATATGCTGTTAGATGAAGCATCTGTTACCGGTACCGCAAATATTTTGATGGCTTCGGTTTTAGCTAAAGGAACAACTACAATTTATAATGCAGCATGTGAACCATATATACAGCAATTGTCAAAAATGCTGGTAAAAATGGGGGCTGATATTAGTGGAATTGGATCGAATAAACTGATCATTGAAGGTGTAAAAAACCTAAAGGGCTGTGAACACAGAATTTTACCGGATATGATTGAAATTGGCAGCTGGATTGGTATGGCTGTTATGACCAGATCTGAATTGACCATCAAAGATGTAAGTTGGGATAATCTGGGGCAGATTCCTTCAGTTTTTAGAAGGCTGGGAATTAAACTGGAAAGAAAGGGAGATGATATTCACATTCCGACTCAGGAAACTTATGAAATTCAGGGTTTTTTAGATGATTCTATTTTAACAGTTTCAGATGCTCCGTGGCCGGGATTTACTCCTGATTTACTGAGTATTGTGTTAGTAATTGCAACCCAGGCAAAGGGTAGTGTTTTGATTCATCAAAAAATGTTTGAAAGCCGTTTGTTCTTTGTTGATAAACTTATTGATATGGGAGCGAAAGTAATTTTATGTGACCCGCATCGTGCCACTGTTATAGGGTTAAATCATGAGTCAAGTTTACGAGCTACTACTATGAGTTCTCCTGATATTAGAGCCGGAATTTCATTATTGATCGCTGCTCTTTCTGCAACAGGAACCAGTACAATTCATAATATAGAGCAAATTGACAGAGGTTATGAGCGAATTGACGAACGATTAAGAGCGATCGGTGCTAAAATTGAAAGGATAGAAGATTCTTTTTAACAGACAGACTTACCATATTTTATATTAAACAAAGATTTAGTTAATTTATTTGTGACAAATTGACACGAATAAACACTTGGCAAGTAATTTGCTAGAAATGGTGTAATAGGATAAATATGAAAAAATATGAGCAATCAAGAAAATAAAGATCAGGAATTTGAAAATGATTTTCAAGATCATGAAATAGAGAGTGAAAATATAGAAAATCAAGAGGAAGTATCTGAAGAACAGCAAGAAGAAAATATAGTTGAAGATCTACAATCGGAAGTAGATAAGGAAAAGAATAATTTTTTACGACTTTTTGCAGAATTTGAAAACTATAAAAAAAGAACTTCCAAAGAAAGAATAGAACTTTTTAGTACTGCAAATCGTGAATTGATGTCAGTTTTATTGCCAATATTGGATGATTTTGATAGAGGATTGAATGAGATCAAAAAATCAAATGATAAAGCTATGCTGGAAGGAATGCAGTTGATCTATAATAAATTCAAAAACACCTTGAATCAAAAAGGGTTAAAAGAAATGGAAGTTGGAAAAGGAGATAATTTTGATGCTGAAATTCATGAAGCAATATCGCAGATTCCTGCTCCTTCTAAAAAGTTAAAAGGGAAAATTATTGATGTAGTTGAAAAAGGATATAAACTTGGTGAAACTATTATTCGTTTCCCTAAAGTTGTTTTAGGCAATTAATATTGAAGGAAATGAAACAAGATTATTATGAAATACTCGGAGTTAGTAAAAATGCAACAACGAGTGAGATAAAAAAGGCGTATCGTAAAAAAGCTGTACAAAATCATCCGGATAAAAACCCTGGTGACAAAGCTGCAGAAGATCGCTTTAAAGAAGCTGCAGAAGCATATGAAATTTTAAGCAATGCTGATAAAAAAGCAAAATATGATCAATATGGTCATGCCGCATTTGAGAATGGTGGTGGCGGCGGAGGCTATGGTCATATGAATATGGAAGATATTTTTAGTCAGTTTGGCGATATCTTTGGAGGTCATTTTGGTGGCGGAGGCTTTAGCGGATTTGGTGGTGGATCACGTACTACAAGGGTTAAAGGTAGTAATCTTAGAATTAGGGTAAAACTTGAATTGAAAGATATATTAAATGGTGTTACCAAAAAGGTCAAGGTTAAACGTTTGGTAAAAGCTGATGGAGTAACGTATAAAACCTGTAGTTCATGTAATGGTCAGGGTAGTGTTACCAGAATTACCAATACTATTTTGGGAAGAATGCAAACTGCCAGCACTTGTCCTACTTGTCAGGGAGCTGGTAAGGTTGTTGATAACAGACCAAAAGGAGCTGATTCTCACGGATTGATCTATAAAGAAGAGACAGTTGAGATCAATATTCCACCCGGAGTTACAGATGGAGTTCAACTAAAAGTTGGAGGTAAAGGAAATGAAGCACCCGGTGATGGAGTTCCTGGAGATATTCATGTTGTGATCCAGGAAATTCAACATGAAAAATTAAAAAGAGAAGGTAATAATCTGCATTATGACCTATATATTAGTTTTCCTGAAGCATCTTTAGGTGCAAATAAAGAAATTGATACTTTAACAGGGAAAGTTAGAATTAAAATAGAGGAAGGAACACAATCTGGTAAGATATTGCGCCTTCGCAGAAAAGGTTTGGAAAGTTTAGATAGATATGGTAAAGGTGATTTGCTGGTTCATATCAATGTATGGACTCCTAAAAAATTATCAAAAGATCAGAAGAATTTCTTTAACAAATATCGAGACGATGATAATTTCATTCCTAAACCAACCAATTCTGAAAAATCATTTTTTGAAAAAGTGAAAGATATGTTTTCATAACATAGCAAGTATCAAATATTTATAATGATTATTTTTTTAGAAAGGTAAGATTTTACATGAATATTTCATTATATTTGTTTCGCTGAATTTTTAAAATTCAGCAACTTTTTCTTTTTCATAGCAATTTTCCCACTCTTTTAGAGTGGGTTTTTTTATGTAAAAATGGGCTATATCAAAAAAAAATAAAAATATTTATGAATTAAGTTGAATATTATTCAATTTATTGTACTTTTACAGTATTATATTACTTTTATAGTAATATTCTTTTTCATAGCAATTTTCCCACTTTTGTTTTCAAAAGTGGGATTTTTTTTTCACCATTTTTAAATGTAATTTTACAAAAAAAAGTAAGTCGTCTTATCGTCATGCTTAAGCGTGAAGGAAAGTCCGGACACCAAAGAGTAGCATAGCGGATAACATCCGTCACCCCGAGTACTCGGGGTAGGACCAGTGCAACAGAAAGTATGTACAGTTCGGCTGTAGTGAAACCAGGTAAACTCTATGCGGTGCAATGCTATGTATATTGAAGTCCCATTTTTGGGTAAGAGTTACTCGCTCAATTTCAAGGGGTAAGCAGCTAAAGTTGCAAAGTAATTTGTAACGCAGATAAATGATAAGAATCTTGTTCTGATAAGTATCAGAACAAGATACAGAATCCGGCTTATAGACTTACTTTTTTTATCAAATTCATAAAAAAATACCTTTAATTTACTTCATTATTGCTTTAAAATTATTATATTTTAGTTTAAGTAATTTATATTGAATTATTACCTATTTATATTGAATAATCCCTAAAAAGACCTATAAATTTTGTAATTTTGGGTTCATTTAAATTTAATATTTACTCAATTAAACAAATATATTATGGCTTTTGATATTGATATGATAAAAAAGGTTTACGAAAGGATGGTAGACCGTGTGGATACTGCAAGAACAATTGTTGGAAGACCACTTACATTAGCAGAAAAAATATTGTATAATCATCTTTGGGATGGTAAAGCAGAATTAGCTTTTAAACGTGGTGAAGACTATGTTGATTTCGCTCCGGACAGGATTGCTTGTCAGGATGCAACCGCTCAAATGGCATTGTTGCAATTTATGCAGGCAGGAAAGAATAGAGTTGCTGTTCCCACAACAGTTCATTGTGATCATTTGATTCAGGCAAAGGTAGGGGCAGATAAAGATCTGCAAAATGCTATCAACACCAGTAGTGAAGTTTTTAATTTTTTAGGATCTGTTTCTAACAAATATGGAATAGGCTTCTGGAAACCGGGAGCAGGTATTATTCACCAGGTTGTGTTGGAAAATTATGCATTTCCAGGTGGGATGATGATAGGTACAGATTCTCATACAGTAAATGCAGGGGGATTAGGTATGATCGCCATTGGAGTTGGAGGTGCTGATGCTGTGGATGTAATGGCTGATATGCCTTGGGAATTGAAATTTCCTAAATTAATTGGTATCAAATTGACTGGTAAATTAAGTGGCTGGACAGCTGCAAAAGATGTTATCTTAAAAGTAGCTGGTATTTTAACAGTAAAAGGAGGTACCGGCGCCATTGTTGAATATTTTGGAGAAGGAGCTAAGTCACTATCTGCTACAGGAAAAGGAACTATTTGTAATATGGGTGCTGAAGTTGGTGCAACTACTTCTACTTTTGGATATGATGAGTCGATTGAGCGTTATTTGCGTGCAACCGGCAGAGAAGAAATTGCAGATGAAGCAAATAAAATAGCATCTTATTTAACTGGAGATGATGAAGTGTATGCAAATCCGGAACAATATTTTGATGAGGTAATTGAAATTAATTTATCGGAACTTAAACCGTATATCAATGGTCCTTTTAGTCCGGATCTTGCAACTCCGGTTGGAGAAATGAATGAAAAAGCTACAAAAAATGGCTGGCCTTTGGAGGTAGAATGGGGTTTGATAGGTTCTTGTACCAATTCATCTTATGAAGATCTTTCAAGAGCAGCTTCTATTGCAAAACAGGCAGTTGATAAGGGTGTTGTTGCCAAAGCAGAATTTGGTATCAATCCTGGTTCTGAGCAAGTTAGATATACAGCTGAGAGAGATGGTCTTTTACAGATTTTTGAAGATCTGGATGCAAAGATATTTACCAATGCCTGCGGACCGTGTATCGGACAATGGGAAAGAGAAGGAGCTGAAGATCAAAAGAAAAATTCAATTATTCATTCATTTAATCGTAATTTCTCCAAAAGAGCTGATGGAAATCCTAATACCCATGCTTTTGTAGCATCTCCATCTATGGTAGCTGCAGTTGCTATTTCAGGTAGATTGGATTTTAATCCGATGACAGATAAATTAATCAATAAAGATGGGGTAGAGGTAATGCTGGAAGAACCAACCGGATTTGAATTACCACCAAAAGGATTTGAGGTGGATGATCCGGGTTTTGTTGCACCGCTTGCTGATGGATCTGGTGTTGAGGTAGTTGTGAGTAAGGACTCTGAAAGATTACAATTATTAATACCATTTGAGCCAATCAAAGAAGTGTTGGATGCAAAACTATTGATCAAAGCATTTGGAAAATGTACAACGGATCATATTTCTATGGCAGGACCATGGTTACGTTTTAGAGGTCATTTGGATAATATTTCAAATAATATGCTAATTGGTGCCGTAAATGCATTTAATAAAGAAACGAATAAAGTGAAAAACCAATTAACCGGTGAATATGGAGCTGTACCTGATACGGCAAGAGCATATAAAAAAGCAGGTATTTATTCAGTTGTTATTGGTGATCATAATTATGGTGAAGGATCATCACGTGAGCATGCTGCTATGGAGCCACGTCAGTTGGGTGTTGCTGCAGTGATTGTTAAATCTTTTGCCAGAATTCATGAAACCAACCTAAAAAAGCAAGGTATGCTTGGGCTTACATTTTCTAATGAAAGTGATTATGATCTTATAAAGGAAGATGATACTTTTAATTTTGTTGATCTGAATGAATTTGCACCAGGTAAACAATTGACCTTAGAAATTGTTCATGCAGATGCAAGCAAAGATGTTATCAAATTGAATCATACTTATAATGATAATCAGATTGACTGGTTTAAAGAGGGTAGTGCTTTGAATTTGATCAAAAAGGAGAATCAATAGATTGTTACTGTAAATAGTAAATTATAATTAAAAAAATACCCGGCAAATTTAATTGTCAGGTATTTTTTTGGATTTACTTCTACTAAGAATCAGCAGCCATTAAGAACATAGGTTTCATTTCAAACCTGTGATAATGAGGTCTTAATCTTTCAATATTATAGTATTTTTCAATATTTACAATTTTCTTGGTACTTGTTACAACTTCTAAAGGAACATCATCATATCTTCCGTTTTTAAGCACAACCAAACGACCATGAAATCCTCCAAGGATCAAATCTAAAGCAAGATTTCCATATGCCATCGGAACAATAGAGTCTACCGCATCCGGATCACCACCTCTAACTAAATAACCAAGTTTTTGGTTGATAATATTAATGGTATTACCATTGTTATATTTAGCAGAATGACTCTTGATTCCAGCTGAGATCATATCACCAACACCACCTAATTTTGCGTGTCCGAACATATCTTTTTCTGCATCTTGATAGACCATTTCTTCGCCTTTGAACAAAGTTCCTTCCGAGGCTAATACAACGGAATATTTACTTGGATTGTTGTTTCTGTCCTGTACCAGTAATTCTGTAAGATGTTCAATTTCAAAGTTATATTCAGGAATTACACATCTGTTGGCTGCTCCCGCCATTGTTGGTAGCATGGCTGTAAAACCGGCATATCTGCCAAATACTTCCATTACCAGAATTCTTTCATGAGATCCGGCAGAGGTTCTTAAATTATTGGTAATTGAAATAGTTCTGGTAACACAGGTGCTAAATCCGATGCAGTAATCGGTACCGGGAACATCATTGTCCATTGTTTTAGGTATTGCAACAACTTTAACGCCTTCTTTGTACATTCTTACTCCGTAACTTAAGGTGTCATCACCTCCAATAGGAATAAGGAAATCAACACCCAGCCATTCCAGATTTTTTAGGATCTCTGGTGTCATATCATTGATCTCTTTATTGTAAGAATCTTTTAAATGATCCGGAACTTTATCTTTCGGCATATGACTGGGTTTCGTTCTGGAGGAATGTAAGAAAGTACCTCCTGTTCGTCCTGCCTTATTTACGATATCATTAGTAAGGGTTATAAAATTTCGACTGTTGTCAAATTTTTTATCTCTTATAAGTTCGGTTATTCCAGCCCATCCACGGCGTAAACCAATAACTTTATATCCTTCTCGATTTGCTCTGATCGTAATTGCTCTGATAGCAGGGTTAAGACCGGGAACATCACCTCCACCTGTCAATATTGCGATAACCCCTTTTATTTTGTTTACTTTTGCCATTAAAAATATATTTAAAATTATTATTAAAATTATTCCAATATTACTTCCAAAAAAGCCAATTTTATGATAATTGTTTGGGGAATAATAGAGATTGGAACAAACTGTTGTAAATTTAAAAAAAAACTAATAGTAATTCATTAAATTTGCCGAAAATTATTAAGACTATGCAATTTTTAAAAAAGAATTTATCCAATATACTGTTTTTCGCATTTATCCTGTTTTTATTTACTCCTTATGGATTGCCCGTAAGAGCAACTTTGATCAAAGGAGTTTCTTTTGTTACTACAAGGATATTTAATATGGAAATAGATAAAGAAGATCGTGTGAAATTAAATTCTTACGACTGGAAATTAATGGATATAGACGATAATGAATCAACTTTTGATCAGTATAAAGAAAAAGTGGTTGTCGTAAATTTTTGGGCAACCTGGTGTCCGCCATGTATTGCAGAGATGCCGGCTTTTGAAGATCTTTATAAGGATTATAAAAATGATGTTGTTTTTTTATTTGTTGCCAATGATGATCCTAAAAAAGTAAAAAAATTTATTGCAGATAAAAATTATTCACACCCTGTTTATTATCAATTGACAGAAGCACCAAAACAATTATTGAGTAATTCATTACCAACTACATATATCATCAACAAGCAAGGGGAAATTGTAGTGGAAAAAACTGGTGCTGCAGACTGGAATAGTGGTAAAGTAAGGGATATGCTTGATGCTTTGATAAAAGAATAATTTATTTTTATGGGTTCTACTGTTTTTTAATGAAATATTTTTTATGTCCTTGTGCCGGACAGGCATTTCATTTTTTTCTTTGATAAAAAAACGAAACAAAAAAATCAAGGCTTACAATAATTTAATAACCTAAATTTTATAAAAACCAAGTGCAGCCGAGTGATTTTCGAGCAAGCTCTCAACTTCTCGGTTTTACTAAGTTTTTACTTTCTTTAGAACATCAAATTCTTGAATGCCACCCTTAAATCAAACAACATCAAAAATATTTTATCAACTTTTCCAT
>JAOZTG010000267.1 GCA_029939235.1 Flavobacteriaceae bacterium | reverse complement strand
AAATATGAAAGGTTAATGATTCGCTTTTCTTTTCAATAAGTTATGGGTTGGTAAATACTTCTGATGAAATTAGCTAGGAGACAGTAAATAAATTTCTGAAATAATCCATAAGGAAAAATAATTAATTTTAGTTTGAAATTCAATAAATATGGATATAGAGAAAAACAGTTGCTAAATACTTGAAATATTTGAATAATAAGCTTGTATATATAGATTTGTTTTTATACTTTCGTTAGAGAATAAACAAGGATTGGGGGAAAATTGTTTATTAAAAAGATTTTCATATACTTTTCTTCTAATAAAAAGTATATGAAAAAATAATTATTTCTTTAACGATACCGAATTGATTTTCTTTTCGGTATTTTTTTTACCAATATTTGATGAGTATCATTCACTAAAATAAAGTGTATTTTAAATTAATAAAGCGCATCATATCCTCTACTTCCAATGATACTTCTTCTATTATTTTTTCGATTTCCCCACCAAATAGTTTGCCCATAACTCCACCGTTCATTGTTGATACAAATACTTGTCCGTCTGATTTTTCATAAACAGCAAATGTTTTAGGCATCATATTACCAATCTTTTTCTGGTCATCCTCTTTTAGCATGCGTGCAGAATATCCTCCGTGGCAATATTTAATAATATTAAAATTACCTATCGGGAAACCGCCATTTTCTATAACTTCTTTATTTTGATCAATTATTTCAGTAACATGCCATCCTTCTTTTCCGTTGATCCTTTCCTGCATTATTTGGATGGTTTTATTAAAGTCGTATGGACTTTTAAATTCTTTAACCATCATTTCACCTGATGAGATACTAATTGTGATTCCTGTAAAGATAATACCGGCAAGAAACCCGAATATTAGTGATACTATTGTAGCTATTTTCATTTTTATTAATTTTTAATATTAGTTAATCTTCTTTGATACAAATTTCACCTTGTTTCATCTTTTCTATTGTTTTCCACAAAACAAAACCAACAGTGATCAACGCAAGGAGGATTAATGCAAAAGCAAAGTATTTAAATATTGTTTGATGTGTAATTTGATATGCAACTACTGATGCAATTGTTATTGCCATTAATGGGAAAGTGAATGCCCACCACGAAATAAAAAATTCAAGATTTTTAAAACTCCTGTAAAGAAACAGTAAAAGAATAACAAAAAAGTAAGCAATAAAAAGCATGAATATTGCAAAATTATCCCAGCTTTGAGTTAATCGTATGTAGGCAATAAATCCAATTGCAGGTGGTGCAATTAAAATAAATAGGGTAGGGATAAATTTTTGAGGCAATTGATGATGAAATATTGCACGGTTTAAAAATATCACAAAAAGTATGACCCAAAAGAAAAAACCAACAGCAAAGTAAAAAAATGAAAATGCTTTTGGCATGTATTCTACTCCTGCAATCGGTACCAGCATGTTTCCTACAACGGGGATAAACCATGCCGGATTCATATGATGGATTTCAAAGTTATGCTGTATCCAAAAACTTATGGTGTAAAACATCAATATGGTTTGAAGAATTGTGCCAATCCACCATAGTACCATTGAAAGAAATGGCCAATAGGTCATAAATGCTATTGATAATAATATCAATGAAATTGAGATTGCTGAAAAGAAATTTATTCTTATTCTATGTTTAAAATCAGCTTTTACTTCTTCCGGATGTCTTATTGCTTTTAGTCCGTATAAGATGGATATCGTTAAGAATAAGGAAAATGTAAAAAAAAGAAGAGAATCGTAAAATATTCTGGGCATCCATTGCATGTGATAAAACTTACCAAAGGCAATGGTCAGTCCGGAGAGCCCCATGATGATCGAATAGGATGTTATGGGAAAGTATTGTAATTTTTCTTTCATTTGTTAATTGATTAATAGTTACTGTTCAAGCTTATTATTTTTCTTTATTATTTCTGAAATAATTGATTTGTCTGATATCAATCTTCCATTCAAATATTTTTCAATGATTTTTTGAGGTGATTGTATTTTAATACCCACATATAAATTCACCTTTTGTTTTATGAATAGGTTGATCAATTGAATATCTATTTTAAACGTGATCACATCCGTTATTTCCTTTTTTGCTATCCATGCAGGTAATTTTGTGATATCCTTAAAAGATATTACTTCAGTAGTTTTACTTGTGATCAGCTTTTTATCTATTTCAAATATTTCATAATGATTGCATAGAGCAAAAAACTCACTAAGTTTGCCTTTCTTTACAGGAATTGCTATTCGAATCATTTTGTTAGTTTTGCAGGTGCAAACTTATTTAGAGATGATTTTTCTGACAAAAAAAAGGAGTTGAAGTATTTTTTATAATAAGTTAAGATATTATAAGAATTTTCTTATCAAATAATAATGCATGTTTTCTATGCATATTGTGGAATAGCTGATATACAGAAAGATGAGTCAATTTTTATTGTATTGTTAAAAAGATACTACTTCTAATTTAATGGAAAAGCTGATGAAACATTATTTGATATTGCTTGTTTGAAAGCCTTGATTTTTTTGTTTCGTTTTTTTATCAAGAAAAAAATGAAATGCCTGTCAGATATAAGGATATAAAAAAATATTCCATTAAAAAACAGTAGAACAAAAGATCTTTAATAATGAGTACTTTTGCCATCTTATTCTTTAGTGGTACAAAGTATGTATTTTAAATAAAACAGGATTGAAACAAGATAAAAATATAGAAGAGATATCAGGTTGTTTTCAAAATTTACCTTTAGAAGATGTAGTGTTTCTAAATGAGAAGAAAACCCAATTGGATTATTATAAAGGGGAAATAATTTTTAAACAAGGGGCATTTGCTCCACATGTGTTGTTTGTAAATAAGGGATTAGTGAAGATCTATCTTCAAATTGGTAAGGAAAAACAGATCAATATTCATTTGGTAAGAAAAGGTGATTATATGGCTTTTTCAACGATCTTCAATAAAAATATCTATGCATATTCAGCAGTTTCACTTACCGATTCAACTTTATGCATGATAGAAAAAGAAGCCCTTAAAAAAGTTATTTTAAAAAATCCTGATTTTGCTATGCAGATAACTTCTCGTAACAGTCAGAATGAAAGCAGATATTTAGACATAATTAAAAATGTATCGTATAAGCAAATGAGAGGAAAACTTGCATCAACTATCTTATATCTTTCATCTGAAAAGTATAAAGATGATGATGTTTTTCAATATTTATCCCGTCAGGATATTGCTGATTTTGCCTCGATCACAGTTGAAAGTACGGTAAAGTTCCTAAAAGAATTTGAGAAAGAGGAATTAATAAATCTAAAAGGAAAAAAAATAAGTGTTATAAATAAACAATTATTAAATGATATAGATTCAAAAGGATAAATTGCGTAAAGTGTTATGAAGTGAGCAATTGACTATCCAGTGTTTATATTAATTCATCAGATCACTAACAGAGCTGTGATTAT
>JAOZTG010000017.1:28382-32676 GCA_029939235.1 Flavobacteriaceae bacterium | reverse complement strand
ACCAATCCCTTATCAAGATCCTCCCAAAAAGAAGTAAACGACTTCGAAACTACTTCTGCTTCATTGATAATAATTGGAACTTTTATAGCAAGTGGTGCAAATGCCATTGCCATTCGATGATCCTGATAAGTATCAATTGCAATGTTACTATTTATTTTACCTAAAGGTTTTAAATGTAGACTTTTGTCGGTAATTTCAACTGTAGCACCCAGCTTTTCCAACTCATTCTGTAAAGCAACCAACCTGTCTGTTTCTTTGATCTTTAAAGTATGTAATCCGGTAATATCACAGGCAATTCCCAAAGCAAAACAAGTTACCACAACGGTCTGTGCAAGATCTGGTGAACTTCTCAGATCTAAAACAAAAGGTTTTAGATCTGTATTCTGCTTAGTTAAATGAATAGAATTCCCATCAAATTCTGTTTTCACACCAAAATGTTTATAAATTTCTACCAATGAGCTATCACCTTGTAAACTATCTTTTTTATAAGAGGTGAGTGTTATATTACCACTATTACTTATGGCTACCAGACTATAAAAATAGGAGGCCGAACTCCAGTCTGATTCTACAGTAATTGTCTTATTTTCAATATGTTTTACATGTTGAATTTTTATTATATTTCCTTTCCAGCTTTGAGAAACTCCTAATTGATCTAACAAAGCCATGGTCATTTTTATATAAGGTACCGAGGTAATCTCACCAACCAATTCAATTTCTAATCCGTTTTCTAAAGAAGAGGCAATCAATAGCAACGCAGAAATATACTGACTACTGATATTTCCCTCAATACTTACTTTGTTTTTTATAAGTTTTTTCCCTTTTATCCTTAACGGAGGATAGCCATCTTTATTTAAATATTCAATATCTGCTCCAAGCATTTTTAAAGCATCCACCAATATTTTTACCGGTCGGTTTTGCATTCTTTCCGAGCCTGTTAAGATCACTTCTCTCCCTTCATTTATAGCATAATAAGCCGTTAAAAAACGCATAGCTGTTCCGGCATGACCGATATCGATCACATCACTACCTGACGCTAATGCTTCCTGCAAATGTATTGTATCATCAGAATCGGAAAGATTCTTTAACTGAAGATTTGGATAGAGGTTTTTTAAAATAAGTAATCGGTTCGATTCACTTTTTGAACCCGAAATAGCGATGGTCCCTTTAACTTTTTTTCCTATATAATTTAACTTTTTATCCAATTTATTTTTGATATTTTTTTGCTTTCCACTTATAGTAAAAAGTGATGACGATACCATAAACAATTGCTCCAATAAAGTTGGATACTAAAAAATCTGCAGTTACCATTTTAGCTGTAATATCAGCAAGAGTCTCTCCACTCACTAATGCCCAAATAAATTTAAAAGCACCTGCTACAACAAAAAACAGACTTGCAGCAATTATAGCCCCTTTATAAAAAGGCATTTCAACAAAATTTCGAATCATACTGTTTTATTTTTATCAGCTTTTCTTTTATAATAAAATGCCATGATCAATCCGTAAACAATTGCTCCAAAAAGATTAGAGATCAAATAGTCAGTTGTCATCGCTTTATCTAAAATAGCAGAAAAAGTTTCTCCTTTAAACAAGGAAACAACAAATTTTATAATGTTTACAAATACAAAAAATAAAAGTGCAAGTGTTATTACATTTTTCCAAAAGGAATTACTCTCATAAAATTTAGCCATAATTATTTTAATTTTTTATTATTGTGATGACGGTCATGATCACGTTTCGTTTTTAAATCCAATTTTTGATCAAAGGCCTTTTGCAGATCAATACCTGTTTGATTTGCCAGACAAAGCACCACAAACATCACATCTGCAAGTTCTTCTCCCAGATCTTTATTTTTATCACTTTCTTTTTCACTTTGCTCTCCGTAACGACGGGCAATTATTCGGGCAACTTCACCAACTTCTTCTGTTAATTGTGCCATGTTGGTTAGTTCATTAAAATAACGAACCCCATGATTCTTTATCCAATTATCAACCTCTAACTGAGCGTTTTTAATATCCATTTATTTTATTTTAAAAAACAAAGATAATTAGTCTTAGTAAGAAAACTCCAATAATTTTGTTACTCTTGTTTTTAAATCAGTCATTTACAATAGTAAACTCCTGATTACCAAAACTACGAAAGCCCCATTCTTGAGGCTTTCTTATCAAAGACCCAGTTTTCAGACAGGCACTAATTAGATTACCACTTAATAATTTACCTTATCAAGTTCTAAAAGTTCTTCTAAAAATTCCCTTTTATTACTCATTCTTGGCACTTTATGCTGTCCTCCTAATTTATTTTTACTCTTTAGCCATTGGTAAAAAAGTCCTTTTTTTGCCTGATGGATTTTTGGCAAGGCAAGTGTCATATTTTTATGGCGTTTTGCCTCATAATCTGAATTGATATTTTTTAAAGCATCATCTAAATTACTTGTAAAAATATCTAAATCAGTTGGCTGATTTTGAAACTCTATCATCCATTCATGACCTCCATTAGAGTTTCCATTCATAAAAATTGGAGCAACCGTATATTCAGATATAATGGCATTTGTTTTTTTACAGGCAATTTTTAAAGCATCTTCCGCATTTTCAACCACCAGTTCTTCACCAAATACATTGATAAAATGTTTTGTTCTGCCCGTTATTTTAATTCGATAAGGTTTTAAGCTTGTAAATTTTACTGTATCACCTATCAAATACCTCCACAAACCAGAATTTGTAGTGATAACAAGTGCATAATTTTTATTCAATTCCACTTCCTGTAAAGGAATTGCTTTTGAATTCTCATCGTCATATTGATCCATTGGAATAAATTCGTAAAAGATTCCATAATCAAGCATCAGTAACATTTCATTGGAAAAATTATCATCCTGAATAGCAAAAAAACCTTCTGAAGCATTATACGTTTCGTAATATCTAAAACTCTCCTTTGGAATTAGTTTTTTGTACTGCTCACGATATGGGTTGAAATTTACACCACCATGAAAATAAACTTCCAGATTTGGCCATACTTCCAGAATATTATTTTTTCCGGTAACTTCCAGAACTCTATTCAGCAAAACCAACATCCATGATGGCACTCCTGCCAGACTTCTGATATCTTCATCAACAGTTTCTTTTATAATAGCATCCATCTTTGCTTCCCATTCATCCATTAAGGAAGTCTTTAAACTTGGTGCTGTACTAAAATCCGCCCAAAAAGGTAAATTCTCAATGATAATTGCCGACAGATCTCCAAAATATGTTTCATTATCTTCGTATACGGCTCTGCTTCCCCCTAAACGTAAACCTTTGCCTTTAAACATTTCGGTATGATCATTATTATTGATATAGATACACAACATATCTTTACCTGCTTTCATATGGCAATCTTCAATTGACTCATCACTTACCGGGATAAATTTACTCTTTGCATTGGTGGTACCACTTGACTTTGCAAACCATTTGATCTTAGTTGGCCAAAAAATATTTTCCTCCCCTTTTCTTGCCCTGTCTACCAATGGTTCCATCGATTCGTATTTTTGAATTGGGACACGTTTGGCAAAAGAACTGTAATCCTTAATGGTATGAAAATCATATTTTTTACCAATTTGAGTAAATTGAGCTGCAGATAATAAGTTAAATAAAACCTCATTTTGAACCTCGTTTGGGTAGTCAATAAACATATCAATTTGATCTTTCCGTTTTTTTAGGATCCAGGAGATTACAGTATGGAATAATGGAAATTGCATTTTGACTAAAACAGATTTTTTATATTACCTTTAGCGTCTAAAAATACACTAAAATTAATTTGTAAACAATAACTATTTTTTAAACTTTAAGAATATGTCCAAAGTAGGTATTATCATGGGAAGCGATTCCGATCTGCCAATTATGAAAGATGCAATTGAAATATTGCAAAGTTTTGATATTGAAACCGAAGTAGATATTGTTTCTGCACACCGTACGCCAGAAAAACTATTTGATTATGCAAAAAATGCGCACTTACGCGGAATAAATGTGATCATAGCAGGTGCCGGAGGTGCTGCACATTTACCCGGAATGGTTGCTTCCATGAGCCCCTTACCTGTGATTGGAGTACCTGTTAAGTCAAGAAACTCCATTGACGGATGGGATTCTGTTCTTTCTATATTACAGATGCCTGGTGGTGTTCCCGTTGCTACGGTAGCCCTTGATGGGGCAAAAAATGCCGGAATTTTAGCTGCTCAGATTATTGGTCAGTCTAATCAAGAAATCCTTGAGAAAATATTGACATTCAAGGAAGACCTAAAGGCAAAAGTGAATATTGCTGCTAAAAA
>JAOZTG010000017.1:0-28282 GCA_029939235.1 Flavobacteriaceae bacterium | reverse complement strand
AAATCATAGTATTTTTGGAATTTGGAATTTTTTTATTGACAATTTAATTTTTTTTTATGAATCCATTATTACAAGATTTCAATACTAAATACTCAACAGCTCCTTTTTCAAAGATTAAAAATGAACATTTTAAACCTGCATTTGAAAAGAGCATCCAATTAGCTAAAGCCGAAATAAATAAAATTGCTAACAATAAGAAACTTCCCTCGTTTAAAAACACTTTAGAGGCACTGGAATTTACAGGACAAAAACTAGACAGAGTATCCAGTATTTTTTTTAATTTGAATTCTGCAGAGACCAATGATGAGATTCAAAAAATTGCACAGGAAGTTTCACCACTTTTATCTGATTTTGCTAATGATATTCGACTCAATGAAAATCTATTTAATCGGATAAAAGCTATTCATGACGATAAAAGCAACTTAGATCTGAATGCTGAACAGGATATGCTTTTAGATAAAAACTACAAAGCATTTGTTAGGAATGGGGCAAATCTAAACAAAGTAGATAAAGAAAAACTAAGAAAAATTGATAAAGAACTCTCTAAATTAAGTCTGCAATTTGGTGAAAATGTTTTAGCTGAAACCAATGATTTCGAACTACTTATTACTGATAATGAGCAATTAAAAGGTTTACCTGAAGGAACCATTGAGGCGGCTAAAATGTTAGCCAAGGAAAAGGAAAAAGAAGGATGGATCTTCACTTTAGACTACCCAAGTTATGTTCCGTTTATGACCTATGCAGATGATAGAAAATTACGTAAAAAAATGGCAATAGCTTTTGGAGCAAAGGCTTTTAAAAACAACGAACAGGATAATCAAAAGATCGTTTTAAATATTGTCAAACTACGACATCAACGTGCAAACTTACTTGGCTATAAAACACACGCACATTTTGTTTTGGAAGAACGAATGGCTGAAACTCCGGATAAAGTAACCGAATTTTTAAATGATCTATTGGTAAAAGCAAAGCCTGCAGCCGAAAAAGATTTTTCAGAAGTAGTAAGCATTGCTAAAAAAGATTGTATAAAAAATATTCAAAAATGGGATGGCACTTATTATTCCGAAAAGCTAAAAAAGAAATTATTTGATCTGGATGATGAACAGTTAAAACCCTATTTTAAACTTGAAAATGTGATTGACGGTGTATTTACTATTGCAGGTAAATTGTACGATCTCAAATTTGAAGAAATATTTAGTATTGACAAATATCACAAAGATGTTAAAACCTATAAGGTCACCAATAACAATGGTGATTTTATAGCCATTTTTTACGCAGATTTCTTTCCCCGAAAAGGAAAAAGAAATGGTGCCTGGATGACATCTTATAAAGATCAGTGGAAATTAAATGGAGAGAATTCACGACCACATATTTCTATTGTTTGTAATTTTACCAAACCAACGGAAACAAAACCTTCTTTATTGACTTTTAATGAGGTTACCACTTTATTTCACGAGTTCGGTCATGCCTTACATGGCATGCTGGCAAATACAAGCTACCCCAGCTTGTCCGGAACTCATGTATATTGGGATTTTGTTGAATTACCAAGTCAGATATTTGAGAACTGGTGTTATGAAAAAGATGCTCTGGATCTTTTTGCAAAGCATTATAAAACCGGCGAAATCATCCCGATAGAACTGGTGCAAAAGATCAAAGATTCGGCTAACTTTTTAGAAGGAATGGCTACCATGCGTCAATTAAGTTTTGGATTGTTAGATATGGGTTGGCATGCCGGTGAGTCACCGGAGACAATTAAAAATGTAAAAGATTTTGAATTAAAAGCTTTCGCTGAAACACAATTATACCCTGATGTAGCTGAAAATTGCATGAGCACTTCTTTCTCACATATTTTTCAAGGAGGCTATTCCTCAGGATATTACAGCTATAAATGGGCAGAAGTTTTAGATGCAGATGCTTTTGAAGCATTTAAAGAAAAGGGGATTTTTGATAAAGAAACTGCTACAAAATTTAAAGAAAATATTCTTAGCAAAGGTGGCACGGAAAAACCAATGGAATTATATAAGAAATTCAGAGGAAAAGAACCAAGTGTTGATGCTTTGTTAAAAAGAGCCGGACTGATATAAATACTTTAAGCTATTGTCTATAAGCTTTATACTATTTTGAAAACAAAAAAGAATCCTTATATTTTAAATTTATTTTATCATACTTTTACCATTCATTCAAAAAAATATGCCTTGTAGTTAACGGAATGGCAATTCACGGTTAAAAAACAGATTATGAAAAATCTTATTACTTTTTTTATTGTTTCTTTCTTTGTTATAGGCTCTGTTATGGGTCAATCAAACAAAAAGCAATACAGCAATTATAATTCCTCAAAAAAAGACATTACAAATATGATGCTTCAACAGGCAAAAGACTGGAGCAATGGTGATATTGATGGTTTTATGGAGGGGTATATCAAATCTGATGATCTTAAATTTGTAGGAAGTAAAGGGATAACCTATGGTTGGAAACAAACTCTTGAGAATTATAAAAAAGGATACCCAAGCAAAGAACATATGGGTATTCTCACTTTTAACCTGTTAGAATTTGATCAGTTAGCCAAAGATGTTTTTTTGGTAATTGGTGAATTTCATTTAAAAAGAACCGTTGGTAATGCCAATGGCATGTTTTCCATTATTTTAAGACAAATAGATGGAAATTGGAAAATAATTGCAGACCACTCATCATAGAAAATGTGAACAGGCAATCAAAAAAAATACACATACAACAACCTGAAAAATTTAAAACCCATTTATTGAATTGGGCGCAACAATTTGATGTTTTTATTTGGCTGGACAGTAATGATTATCAACAAAAATACAGTTCCTATGATGCGATTTTAGCTGTTGATGTAAATAAACAGATTACCTGTGATTGTAAAAATGCTTTTAGTAAATTAAAAACTTTTCAGGAAAATATCGATGATTATATTTTTGGTTATTTAAGCTATGATCTTAAAAATGATCTGGAGGATCTTTCCTCAAATAATCTGGATGGACTTGGATTTCCAGATCTCTTTTTTTTTCAACCTAAAAAGTTGTTTTTGTTTAAGAATGATACTTTAGAAATTCTTTACATAAGAGACCTTGAAAATAAAATAGAAAGTGACCTGGAAGAAATTCAATCAAAAAAGAATCTTACTATCCATTCAAATAACCAAAATTCATTTCGAATTAAACAACGTATTTCAAAAAAAAAATACGCTAAAAAATTACATGCTATTCAAGATCATATTCATCGTGGTGATATATATGAGGTGAATTTTTGTCAGGAATTTTATGCAGAAAATTCAATCATTCATCCTCTTGATGTTTATCAAAAACTCAATAGGATCTCTACCCCCCCATTTGCTACTTTCCTCAAAATAAAAGATAAATATTTATTATCTGCCTCACCGGAAAGGTTTGTCAAAAAGGAAGGAAATAAATTAATATCTCAACCCATCAAAGGAACTGCAAGGAGATTATCAAATAAGACAGAGGATCGAAAATTAGCAGAACAACTTCACAAAAACCCAAAAGAAAGAGCTGAAAATATTATGATCGTTGATCTGGTTAGAAATGACCTATCAAAATCAGCTACTAATGGAAGTGTAAAAGTAGAAGAATTATGTAAAGTATATTCTTTTAAACAGGTGCATCAATTAATTTCTACAGTTGTTTCTAAAGTCTCTCTTAAAACAAATCCTATTGATATTATAAAGAGTTTATTTCCTATGGGAAGTATGACCGGCGCACCAAAGATCTCAGCAATGGAAATAATAGAGGAACAGGAAGAAACCAAAAGAGGATTATACTCTGGAGCAGTTGGTTACTTTTCCCCAAACAATGATTTCGATTTCAATGTGGTGATTCGTAGTGTATTACACAATAAAACAAATGGATACACTTCCTTCATTGTGGGTGGTGCAATTACCTCAAAATCTGATATTGATAATGAATATGAAGAATGTATGATTAAAGCAGAGGCAATGAAAAATGCTTTGATCAATACTAATATTTGAGAAATTATGAGAAAAATTGAAGAGATATTTCTTTTAATAATCTACTTATTTATCAATTTTTTATTTATTTATAAATATGGTATTCGCCAAAATTATCTCAACGAATTTGTTCTTATCATCGCTTATTTGTTTATCATTATAATATTTTTCTATCTTCTTGATAAAATCCAAATAAGAAAATCAACTTTAAAAATTGCATTTTTCACAACTGCAATTTCATTCTTTTTGTTTACCATTTTCATCAATATTTATACTGATGGAAATAGTGTTAATGTAGATAGATGGTCAGCTATGGAAGCATCTATCTCTGCTTTATTTAACAATCAATATCCATATACAGCCATAGATCATTTAAATGGCAGGAGTTCAAATTTACCGGGATTATTAATCATTGGGTTACCGTTTTATTTAATAGGTAACATTGGTTTTTTACAATCTTTTTCTTTTTTGCTTTTTTCATTTACCATCTACAAGTCAATTCATAATTTTAAGGCAAAAATACTTGCATTATTCTTACTGGTATTTTCTATTTCTTTTCTTTGGGAGGTATATGTAAAAAGTGATCTGATGAGTAATTTTATTATTATTCTAAGTTTTATTTCATTATGGTATTTAAAATACAAAAATGCTAATTTGGAAAAGCCGGGTTTATTAGCAGGATTTTCAAGCTTTTTATTACTTACACGACTTGTTTCAATTATACCGTTAACCTTGCTAATATTTCAGGCTTTCATTAACTCTTCATTTAATAAGAAACTAAAATTTATTTTAATTTCAACTTTAATACTTTTAGTTTTAGCTTTTATTGTTTTATATAATTGTCCGAGCATTGAAGTTTTCAAAAACAACAACCCAATCACATTACAAAACAGACAGCTACCAATTTTCATTAGCCTAGTAGTTGTTATTATCCCATTTTTCTTTTCAAAAAAGGTAATTTCTTTAGAAATTCTAATTAAATATAGTTTGGTTTTTCTTTTTATTCCTGTATTTATTTCTTTTTTAATTTCAAATTTTAAATACGAAATTTTTGATGTAATTAATAATTCTGTTTTTGATATTAGTTATTTTAACATCATCATGCCATTTTTAATTTATTATATAGCAATTAAGTATGATAATTATATTAAAGTAAATTTGAAATTAGACTAAGTTCTACTTATCTAATTTTTTTATCGTACTTTTTCTTAACAACAATAATGGTAAAGAAATTCCGAGTGTCAACGAGATCAAAATAAAAAGCATCGTAAACCCATTTGTAAATATGGTATCAATCAACTCAAGTCTTTTTTCGGTTGCGGCTTCCATAAAAGTGAAATTCATCGTTGCCAGCACCGTTTTGTATGCAAAGTAACCAGGAATCATAGGTATCACAGCTGGAATTGAAAATACTACCGGTGGTTGATGGATTTTATGTGCCAGTGGCATGCTAAAAATACCCACAAACAAAGCAGCTATAAAGCTTACAATAATAATATTCAAACCCATTTTTAGTAAGACCGACTTTATTAAACCCACGCCAAAACCCAAAATAAAAACTGTAAGGATAGCTTTTCTGGGAATATTGAATAAAATACCAAAACCTACTCCGGCAATGCCGGTCCATAGTGCCAATTCAAATATTTTCAAAAGATCTGTCATTTATTGTAATTGAAATATTAGTATGGCTCCGAATAACCCCAAAGCAATGGCTAAAACAGTCATCAAACCAATAGCAAATCTTACGGTTCCATTCAATACATAATTATCTAAGAAATCAGTAAAAGAATTGATCAATGGTACCCCGGGAACTAAAAATAAGATAGAAGTTGCCAATGCCACATCAGGACTTTCACCAATCTCAAATACAACTCCTAAAGCAGCAATAATTGAGGCAATAAAAGAAGCCAACACAACTCTGAAATAAACATTAAAGTTCTTCTTATGAGCTTCCTGCAGTACAAATAATCCAGTAAATGTACTTACCATTGCAACCGCCATATTGATGTAGTCACCTCCAAAAATATTACAAAAACCTGCCCCAGCTAAACTCACTGCAAACAGCACCAATAATCTTGGATATCTATTCTTTGATTTAATTTTTGCTATTTCTTTTTCAATATGATTAAATGTCCATCGTCTGTCAATAGCATACCAGCTAGCTCTGCTAATTGCAGAAATAATTGCAAAATTTATGGCATATGGAGGAATACTTTGGACTTTTGTATAACTTTTACCGGTTTTCTTGTCGATCAAGGTCATTACAATATTTTTATGACTGATCATACGGTCGGCCTTGCAACCTAAAACAGATGCAAAACGATCAATACTAACATTGGCACGATTAGTATTGGCACCGGAAACCATCAATAAAGAAGATATCTCTAAAAGTAAATTGGCTATTTCTTCAAGTTTTTCCTGAGTATCCATTTAGTTATTGATCGATTTTAATTGTAGAACTAAGATAAAAAAATTTATTAGAAAGGCTCTGGTAGAAACCCATAAGCAGATATGCTAAATTTAATATTTATAAAATATCGAGAAAATTATTACTTTTTTGTTGCCAAAATCCGAATTCGCATATAATCTGCAAACCATTTTCCATTGATAAAACATCTGCCTTTTACTTCTTCCTGTATTTTATCAATGATCTGATCTCTTACTTCTACATTCAAGTCTTTAAAAACTACCGTTCCAAACATCAAAAGCCACTCTTTTATTCCATTTTCACTATCGGTCAGTTCAGTAGGTCTTTCGTATAATTGAGCAAGTTCTACTTCAAAACCATTTGATTCCAGCAAAGTTGTATATTCACTAATAGTTGGAAAATACCAATTCTTAATTTCAGCTTTTTCAGGATATCCTGATTCCTTGAGTATTTTATCTACAGCATCTATAATAATTTTCACATTTCCTTTCCCTCCAAACTCTAAAACCAATCTACCCCGGTTTTTTAAATTATCAAACATACTAATAACTGCTTTTTCACTTTCCAAAACCCAGTGCAATGCAGCATTTGAAAAGATGGCATCAAATGGCTCTTCAAATTGAAAATTAGCAGCCTCTTTTACATAAAAATCAATATTACTATACTTTTCTTTAGCAGCATTGATCATATTTTCAGAAGCATCCATTCCAATCACTGTTGCACCTGATTCACTTATTTCATTGGTAAGCTGACCTGTACCACAACCAAGATCTAAAATTAACTCATCCTCTCCAGGTTTTAACAGCTTTACCAGATCCTTTCCATACTCATAAACAAAACCATGTTTTTCATTGTACAATTCAATATTCCATTCATTCCTATTTGCTGACATTTTCTGTAGTATTATTTAAAAATTGCTTTCTCCATTTTAGATTGAATCTCTTTTAAAGCCAGATTACCAACACTTCCTAAATGAGTGTGTTTTATATCTTTATTGGGTTTAAAGTCTCCTTTCTCAATATTCCCACCTACAATTTTATAGGCATCTCTAAATGGCGTTCCGTTTTGAACCAGATCATTTACCTCTTCTACACTAAACAAATAATCATACTTTTTATCTTCTAAAATATTTTCATTTACTCGAATATTTTGCAAAGAATACGTAAACATTTCCAAACACGACTTTAATGCTTGAATTGCCGGTAATAATCCCTCTTTAAGCAACTGGAGATCTCTATGATAACCGCTTGGTAAATTATTGGAGATCATGGTCAATTCAAAAGGTAAGGCCTGAATTTTGTTGCATTTTCCTCTAATCAGTTCAAAAACATCCGGGTTCTTCTTATGGGGCATGATACTCGAACCTGTGGTCAACTCATCCGGAAAGGAAACAAAACCAAAATTCTGACTCATATACAAACAAATATCATAGGCGAATTTAGACAAGGTTCCTGCAACGGAACTCATGGCAAAAGCAACGGATTTTTCAGTTTTACCACGACTCATTTGTGCTGCCACCGAATTGTATTTTAAAGTCTCAAAGCCCATAGTCTTAGTAGTATCTTCCCTGTCAATCGGAAAAGAACTACCATACCCTGCTGCTGATCCCAATGGATTTTGATCTACCACCTTAAAAGCAGCATTGATAAAATAAACATCATCAATCAGACTTTCTGCGTAAGCAGAAAACCACATACCAAACGAAGAAGGCATCGCTACTTGAAGATGTGTATAACCCGGTAACAGAACCTTTTCATATTTTTTGGACAACTGAATCAGTTGATCAAATAATTCTTTGGTCTGTTCCTTAATTTCGATCAGTTCATCTTTTAAATACAAATGAACATCTACCAAAACCTGATCATTTCGTGAACGGGCGGTATGGATCTTTTTACCTGTATCACCAAGTTTTTCAGTCAACATGAATTCTACTTTTGAATGTACATCTTCAAAAGAATCTTCGATAGTAAATTCACCTTTTTTGATGCTCTCCAAAATATTATTCAGTTCATTTTCAACAGAATCGATTTCTTCTTTGGTCAATAAACCGATCTTGTGCAGCATTTTTGCATGTGCCAAAGATCCAATCACATCATATTTTGCCAAAACAAGATCTAGTTCTCTATCGTTTCCAACTGTAAAAATATCAATTTTTTTATCAGTACTATATCCTTTATCCCAGAGTTTCATTTGTTTTCTATTTGTCGAAAGTTTTCAAGTCGAAAGTCTTAATGTCAAGTTCCTTTTTAGACCTTAGACATTCAACTTTGGACAATTGACTTTTGTTATTCTATCTTTTTTGATATTATTAACTTATTTTCACATTAGCTCATTTAGCATATCAATATAAGTTTTAATTCCTTCCTCTACCTCTTCCAAGTAAATAAATTCATCAGCCGTATGTGATCGTAACGATTCTCCCGGACCTAATTTCAACGACGGACAAGTCAACGCTGTTTGATCGGACATGGTAGGTGAACCGTAAATTTTTCTTTTTAGTTTTTCTCCTGCATGAACTATTGAATGATCTTTAGAAATAGACGATGAATTATGTCGCAAAGATCTTTCTTTTACATCAACATCCACTTTTTCTTTGATGATCTCCAAAACTTCTTTATTAGAATACTGATCCGTTGTACGTACATCCACCACAAAATGACAAAGAGCCGGAACCACATTATGCTGTTTTCCTGCATCGATCTGGGTTACAGTCATTTTCACCTCTCCTAAAGTTTTAGATACTTTCTCAAATGTAAAATTCTTGAACCAGCTTACCGCATCCATCGCTTTATACAAAGCATTATCGCCGGTTCCATGTGCAGCATGCCCCGATTCTCCATGTGCATAACAATCTAAAACCATTAATCCTTTTTCGGCTATAGCCAGATGCATCAAAGTAGGTTCACCTACAATAGCAAAATCAATTACTGGTAACAACGATAAAACACTTCTAATCCCCTTCGGACCGGAATTTTCTTCCTCAGCAGAAGCAAGAATTACTAAATTGTATTTCAAATCTTTACGCTCATAAAAATATGTAAAAGTTGCAAGTAAAGAAACCAGACTCCCACCGGCATCGTTACTGCCTAATCCATATAATTTACCATCAACTATTTCTGCTAGCAGCGGATCTCGGGTATATGCCTTGTTTGGTTTTACTGTGTCGTGATGAGAATTTAACAGAATCGTTGGTTTACTTTTGTCAAAATATTTGTTGACTGCCCAAATATTATGATATTTCCGTTGAAACGGAATGGACCTTTGTTCAAACCAATTTTCAACCAATAATGCAGTTCCTTCTTCTTCACCCGAAAAAGATTGGGTTCCGATTAAATTTTTCAACAATTCTATTGCTTCCTGTGTTAATTCTGCAGTCATAAAACTAAAGTTGTATGTTTTAAACGTTCATCTGAAATTACTTCCGGTTTCCCGATAATTACTCTTGCAACACCACTTTGCAAAGCATCAAAACAATTATCAATTTTTGGTAGCATTCCCTGTGAAATAATATTTTCTTTTTTAAGAAAACTTAAAGATATAAAATCAATTTTTTCAATTAAAGTGGCATCATTATCCACATCAGCTAAAACTCCCAGTTTCTCAAAACAGTAGACCAATTCTACTTCATAATATTTGCTCATTCCTTTAGCCAGTTCTGCTGCAATGGTATCGGCATTTGTATTTAAAAGCTGCCCATTCTTATCATGTGTTATAGCACAAAAAACAGGTGTTAGATCATTATTTACCAATACTTTTATAATATCAGCACTTACTTTGTCAACATCACCGGCAAAACCATAATCTACATCTTTAACAATACGTTTATGTGCTAAAATAGTGTTGCCATCAGCACCCGAAAGTCCGATAGCATTACAATTGTTCTTTTGCAATTGGGCAGTAATATTTTTGTTTAAAAGTCCGGCATAGACCATGGTAACAATTTCCAGTGTTGATTCATCTGTAACTCGTCTACCGTTTACCATCTTAGGTTTTAATCCTAATTCAGAGATCATTTCGCTGGCTCGTCTTCCACCTCCATGAACCAAAATTTTTGGTCCGCTGACCTTCGAAAAATCAGATAAAAAAGAAGTTAATGCTCCCTTATCGTTGATCACATTTCCTCCTATTTTTATTATTTTTAGTTTTAGTTTTTGTTTCATCATGATCTTAAACTATTTCTTTGCGAAACTTTATGTAATAGCCTTATCAGTCCATTTATGCGGGTACTTCACAAAGATACACAGAGAAGACACAGAGATACACAAAGATTATATCTATTTTTCTAGTATTTTTTTTAATACAATTTGTGCAGAATAAGTTCTGTTATTTGCCTGTTCAATGACAATAGAATTCTCACTATCTAAAACTTCATCTGCAACTACAACATTTCTTCTTACAGGCAAGCAATGCATGAATTTTGCATTTTTAGTTTTTGCCATTTTATCCGCTGTGATCATCCAGGTTTTATCCTGAGAGATCACCTTTCCGTATTCATTAAATGAACTCCAGTTCTTGGTGTAAATAAAGTCAGCATTTTCAAAAGCTTTTTCCTGATCGTATTCAACGGTGGAATCTTTTACAACTTCCGAATTCAATTCATAACCTTCCGGATGGGTAATCACAAAATCGGCATCTTGTTTTTGCATCATTTCAATAAAAGAATTGGCAACTGCATGAGGCAAAGCTTTAGGGTGTGGTGCCCAGCTCAAAACCACCTTTGGTTTGTGAGGAACTTTGAATTCTTCCATGGTAATAGCATCGGCCAAAGCCTGTAAAGGATGCTCAACCGAACTTTCCATATTCACAACTGGTACCGTAGCATATTTTGCAAAAGCAGTCAACACCTCTTCCGCAAGATCTTTTTCTTTATCCGTTAAAGAGGCAAAAGCTCTGATAGCGATCACATCACAAAATTGCGATATTACCTGGGCAGCTTCTTTCACATGCTCCGATTTCCCCTGATCCATTATGGTGCCATCCTCAAACTCCAAAGCCCATCCTTCATTGCCAAAATTCATCACAATAGGATCCATTCCCAGATTCATTGCAGCTTTTTGGGTACTCAATCTTGTTCTTAAACTGTTATTAAAGAAAAGCAAACCAATGGTTTTATTTTTACCAAGATCCTGATACTTTAATGGATCTTTTTTTAATGCAATTGCTTCTTTTACCCAATAAGATAAGTTGTCTATGTCTTTAATTGATAAGTAATTCATATTTTATTCTTTATAGTTATGTTTTAGAATAATGAATAATAACTATTTTTATTTACTTGATTGTTATAATCAACTCAAAATTATCTTTGAGAAACTTTGTGTTTTCTCTGAGCAACTCTGTGGAACAGCTATTACACAAAGAACCGCAAAGATTTTCGCAAAGTTGCATAAAGACCCCACTATTCTAAACACAACCTTTTTTATAAACAACAAGCGATTCCCATTTTCATGGGAATGACAAACTCATTTATTAATAATTTTTGTAAATTCTATTTTATCATGCATTGCATTCAGAATAAAATTATCTTCCAGTCCGTTTACCAGCCAGGTTTCAATATGGTTTTGCTGTAATAATGCTGCTGCATCAATTTTTGATTGCATACCACCTGAGCCCTGAGAGGATTTCAAATCTGCTACTTCAGCCTTTAATATTGAAACATCGGTCACATTTTTAATGGTTTCTTTTTTATGATTTTCCATTGAATTCTTCGTGTAAATACCATTTGTATTGGAGGCAAAAATCACAAGATCAACTTGAAGCAATAAAGCTGTTAAAGCCGCCAGTTTATCGTTGTCTCCAAATTGTATCTCATCCGTGGAAACCGTATCATTTTCATTGATGATGGGAATATAATTATTCTCAACCAAGATATTAATAGTACTGATAATATTTTGTCTTGATTTTTCTCTTTCAAAGTCATTATACGAAAGTAGGCACTGCGAAGTAAGCAAACCTAACTCTCTAAAATTTTCCTGAAAAATCCGCATCAAATGCGGCTGACCAATAGCTGCAAGCGCCTGCTTCACATTGATGTCTTTACCTTTGCTTTCAAGATTAACGAATTGTTTGGCTACTGCAATGGCACCCGAACTCACAATGATAAACTCGTATTGATCACTCAGTTCTGAGATTTGCCTGCCAATATCCTCTATCTTTCCTCTTGAAATAAAATTGGATTCCTTTGTAAGAGTATTCGTCCCAATTTTTAGTAAAATTCTTTTTTTATCTGATTTGCCCATCTCCTAAAATATACCATTTATTGGTTACTAAATGCTGCATTCCCATCGGACCTCTATGATGCAATTTATCTGTGCTTATAGCGAGTTCTCCTCCTAACCCAAATTGAAATCCATCTGTAAACCGAGTGGAGGCGTTGTGATATACTGCAGCCGAATCAACCGATTCTAAAAACTCATTTGCAACTTTTTCATTTTCGGTTATGATGGATGCAGAGTGCCCTCCGCTATACTTATTAATCTTTGCAATTGCCACTTCTTTTGACGAAACCATTGCAATCAAAATTTTATGATCTAAAAACTCTTCATACCATGTTTCTTTAGCTGGAATTGAATTTACATCATCAAACTCTGATACTATCCCATCTCCCAGAATTTCCACTTTGTGTTCCTTTAATTTTGATATCAACTTAAGCATAAAAGAATCAAATTCAATCAGGTTAGAATTGATCAACACTTTATCCAAGGCATTGCAGGCAGAAATTTTTGCTGTTTTTGCATTGATAATGATATCCAATGCTTTTTCCAAATCAGCATCTGTATGCACATAAACAAAATTATTACCTCTGCCACTTACAATTACCGGACAGCTTGCATTCTCTTTTACAAATGCAATCAACTTTTCACCACCACGTGGAACGATCAGATCTACTCTTTGTTTCGGATCTTTTAAAAAATCCTGTGTTTCCTTCCTGTTGTAATTCAAATATTCTACCCAGTTTTTTGAAATATTATTTTCCTCCAATGCTTTGTGCCACAGAGCAACAATTGCAAGATTAGAATGGATTGCTTCTTTTCCTCCTTTTAGCAAGATCTTATTGCCCGCTTTAAAAGCAATACCTCCAGCTTCAACGGTTACATCAGGACGAGATTCATAGATGATCATCACCGTTCCAAAAGCAGAAGTTCTATTTGTGATCTGTAATCCGTTTTCATGGGTAAAATGAAATATTTCTTTCCCAACAGGATCTTCTTGTGACGCCAGTTGTTCTAATGATTCGATCATTCCATTAATCTTTGTATCATTTAAGATTAACCGGTCATACATGGCTTTGTCATCTACCGCAAAGGTTTTTACATCTGTCTTGTTTGCCTTTAAAATGGTTTCCCGTTCCTGAGAGATCCATTTTGCCATACTTTTTAAAACAGCATTCTTCTGATCTGTTGTTAATTTTTTATTCATTTATTGTCATTTAACACTGCTTTCAAAGCATCCACAAATTCATCAATTTGTGATTTTGTAACGCTCAAAGGCGGAAGAATTCTCAATAGTTTTTTATTGCTCGCTCCACCGGTAAAAATATGTTGATCAAATATTAATTTTTTCCGGATCTCAGCAACTTCAAAATCAAATTCAACACCAAGCATCAAACCCTTTCCCTTTACTTTTTGAACCTGTGGAATTTCCTTCACTCTTTCTAAAAAATGAGTGGAAACTTTATTCACATTTTCTATCAGAATTTCCTTTTCTACTACATTTAAAACTGCAATAGCTGCAGCACATGCTAGGTGATTCCCTCCAAAAGTAGTTCCCAGCATTCCGAATTTTGCTTCTATTTTATCAGAGATCAGAACACCTCCAATAGGGAAACCATTCGCCATCCCTTTTGCCGTTGTTATAATATCCGGATGAATATTGTGATGTTGAAACGCAAAGAATTTTCCGCTTCTGCCATAACCCGACTGGATCTCATCCAAAATAAAGATCACTCCGTTTTCATTACACAATTTTTGTAAATCCTTAAAAAATCGAAAGGTTCCTTCATCCAAACCCCCAACACCCTGAATTCCTTCAATGATCACTGCACAAACATCTCCTTTTTGTATTTCTTTTTCAACAAGATCTATTTTGTTTAGAGGTAAAAAAGCAACTTCCTGCTGTAAATTGATTGGCGCATTGATACTCAAATTATCTGTAGCTGCGACGGCAGCCGATGTTCTTCCATGAAAGGATTTCTCAAAAGATATAACTCTTTTTTTACCCGTTTTAAAAGATGCTAATTTTAAAGCATTTTCATTGGCTTCTGCACCCGAATTACACAAAAACAAATCATAATCTTCACATCCTGAAAGTTTTCCTAATTTTTTTGCCAGTTCTTTTTGCAAAGGATTTTGAATGGAATTAGAATAAAATCCTATTTTATCTAATTGTTCTTTCAATTTTGCAACATACACAGGGTGCGTATGGCCAATAGAAATTACGCCATGACCTCCGTAAAGATCTAAGTATTTTGTTCCTTTTTCATCCCATACATGGCAACCCCTGGCTTTTACCGGTGTTACGTTGTATAATGGGTAAACATTAAATAGGTTCATTTTTTGCTATATTTTTAGAAGTCTGCAAACACACCCCTCGATCCCCTCTCAAAAGGGGAAAAATTTAAATTTCATTTATTTTTTGATAAGATGCTACCAAACCTTGTATCAATGAAGAACTTAATCCATTGTGTTCCATTTCATTTAAACCTTCGATGGTACAACCACTTGGCGTAGTAACTTTATCTATTTCCTGTTCTGGATGACTTTGAGAATCGATCAATAATTTTGCAGCACCAAGACAGGTTTGCATGGATAATTTTTGTGCTTCGTTACTGTGAAAACCAAGTTGCACAGCACCCTGTGTTGTTGCCCTTATCAATCGCATCCAAAAAGCAATACCACTTGCACAAATAACTGTAGCAGCCTGCATGTGTTTTTCAGCAATGCTTAATGTTTGCCCCAAAGCATTAAAAATAGACTTGGCACAGGTCATATTTTTATTTCCCAATGCATTACCACTTAAACATGTCATAGATTCTCCAACAGAGATTGCAGTATTTGGCATTGCCCGAATAATTGGAACATCCTGACCTAAAACAGCTTCAATTTCTTCAATTTCTCTTCCCGTTGCCACAGAAATAATGGTATGGTTATTAGGATCTACCTGATCTTTAATCTCCTCTAAAACTTTTTTCAGCTGTGAAGGTAAAACGGCAATGATTACAACATCCGAATATTTTACAGCTCTTTTATTATCAGCGGTTAATTTTACAACAGATAATTTACCCAAATGTTCTATGGACGAAAGATTTCTTTTGGTAAGATAAAGTGCCTTACAATTCATGTCCTTCTTTTTATCCAAAATTCCAACCGCTATGGAATATCCTAAATTTCCAACTCCTAAAATTGCTATTTTCATAATGTGCTTTTCTTTAAGCACACCCCTAACCCCTCTCAAGAGGGGAAATAAATGTGTACTTTTATTTGGTGTTCATACTTTATATCCCGCTTTTCAGCGGGATTAGTGAGACCCTAATTTAAAGTCACTTAAAAAAGCAACTTTAAATTAGGGTCTCACTAAAAATAATTAGCTTTTAATCCAAGTCCTTCTTTCTCTCCAAAACTAAGCATCAAATTCATATTTTGCACCGCCTGACCCGATGCTCCTTTTAATAAATTATCAATCACACTTGTGATCAATAATTTACCCTTATGTTTATGTAAATGGATCAAACATTTATTTGTATTCACCACCTGCTTTAAAAAGATCTCTTTATCAGAAACAAAAGTAAACTCAGCATCTTTGTAAAAAGATGTATAGATCTCTTTCGCTTTGTCGATTGATCCATCAAAATCTGTATAAACAGTCACATAAATTCCCCGACTGAAATCACCACGATTAGGAATGAAAATTACTTCCTTCTCAAAACTACTTTGTAATTGTTTGATACTCTGATTAATTTCTCCTAAATGTTGATGAGTGAACACTTTATAGGATGAAAAATTATTATCACGCCATGTAAAATGAGTGGTTTTTGATAAGCTTGTTCCCGCTCCGGTTGCTCCTGTTGTTGCATTTACATGGATATCATTTTTAATTGATCCAGATTTTGCCAAAGGCAAAATCGCCAACTGAATTGCTGTAGCAAAACACCCTGGATTTGCTATAAAATCAGCTTTTTTTATCGCTTCTTTATTCAATTCTGGTAAACCATAAACAAATGCCATTTTTTCAAAAACCTTATCTTCTTCCAATCGGAAATCATTACTAAGGTCAATGATCTTTGTTTTGGATGATAATTTATTTTCAAGTAAAAATTTACTCGAATTTCCATGACCCAGACACAAAAACAACACATCAACATCCGGCAAAATAGTATCTGTAAACTTTAAATCCAGCTCGCCTTCCAGATCCTGATGTACATCTGAAATTTGATTGCCTGCATTAGATGTACTGTAAACAAAAGCCAGCTCAGCCTTTGGGTGATGAATTAAAATTCTGATCAGCTCACCTGCTGTGTAACCAGCTCCACCAATAATTCCTGCTTTGATCATTTTTTATGCATTTACATGGTTAAATATTTTTCCCTGATTTGCTGTTACTTTGATAAATCCTTTAACATCATCAGCTGTCCAACCTTCATGCACCTCACCATAACTTGCAAAAGAAGAGCTCATTAAATCATGTTTAGATGAAATTCCGTTTAAGAAAAATCTGTAAGGCTGTAGAGTAACAAAAACATCTCCACTCACATTTTTTTGAGAACTATCTAAAAAGGCTTCAAAATTTCGCATCACCTCGTCTAAATATTGCCCCTCATGCAACATCATTCCGTACCAGTTTGACAACTGATCTTTGTGCAATAGTTGCCATTTGGTAAGTGTATGTTTTTCCAGTAAATGATGTGCTTTGATAATGATCAATGGAGCCGGTGCCTCAAAACCAACTCTCCCTTTAATTCCAATAATGGTATCTCCAACATGAATATCTCTGCCAATGGCATATTTAGATGCCATTGCATTTAGCTTTTCTATATTGTTTACTGGGCTGTCCGTTTCACCTTCAATGGCAACTAGTTCTCCTTTTTCAAAAGTTAATTTTACATTTTTAGGTTCCTTCACTTCCAATTGACTTGGATAAGCATCATCTGGTAATGCCTTATTGGATGTGAGGGTTTCTTCCCCTCCAATACTTGTTCCCCATAAACCCTGATTGATAGAATATTTTGCTTTTTCCCATGGATAATTCACATCATTTGCCTGTAAATAATCAATTTCTACTTGTCGGCTAAGTTTCATATCTCTTATCGGTGTGATGATCTCAATATTTGGAGCCAATGTTTGAAATATAAGATCAAATCTCACCTGATCATTTCCAGCACCGGTACTACCATGTGCAATATATTTTGCTCCTATCTTTTTAGCATAATTAACAATCTCAATTGCCTGCACAATTCTTTCGGCACTTACGGATAATGGATACGAATTATTCTTTAAAACATTCCCAAAGATCAAATACTTCACAACCGTATTATAAAAAGTTTCCACCGCATTGATGGACGTATAAGTCGTTGCCCCAAGTTCAAGAGCTTTCTCTTGAATTTCCTTACTTTCTTTTTTACCAAAACCACCTGTGTTTACACTCACTGCATGTACTTCATAACCCTGATCCTTAGATAAATATTTTGCACAATAGGAAGTATCCAAACCCCCACTATATGCTAAGACTAATTTTTTCATAATTTATTTATTTTACTCTTCCAAAAAAATATAGGAAGTAAAGTGTTTTTATTTTTGTTATTTTCTTCTTTATCGTTTTTCTTTAAGAACAAACTTTGCTTGATTCGCTTCAATCTTCCCAAAAGTCTTTTATCATAAGGATGTTCTTTTACTTCTTCTTTGTGTTTCGGATCATATAACATACCCGTACATAAACACATTTTTTGATCGGTACGTTTTAGAACATCATAATTCTTACAGGTTTGACAACCTTTCCAAAAATCAGGATCATCTGTAAGTTCAGAAAATGTCACTGGTTTATAACCCAATTCATAATTGATCTTCATTACTGCGAGTCCGGTAGTAATTCCAAACACTTTCGCATTTGGATACCTTTCTTTGGAATAATTAAAAACTTTTGCTTTTATCTTTTTTGCCAGACCTTGTTTTCTGAAATCAAAATGAACGATCAACCCAGAATGCACTACATAACTTTTATTGCTAAAGACCTCGATATAACAAAATCCAGCAAACTTACCATCCTCCAAAGCTATTACTGCATTGCCATTTTTGATCCTGGTTTCGATGTATTCAGGAGTTCTTTTGGCAATCCCTGTCCCTCTGTCATCTGCAGATCTATCTATCGTTTCGCAAATAATATCTGCGTACTTTAAGTGTTTGTTTGTTGCTATTACAATTTTCATTGTATAGATTAAATATCCTAAATTAAAAAACTGAAACTCTATTCGGAAGCTGAGATGGACACACCTATCTCAAAAATATAATACACCCTTACGGGCGGCGGCGGTAACGAGGAAAAACAACAACGCTATGCATTTCAGTGGATACTGTTGGAAATAATTTAAATATGTTTATTTGTTTTTGCATAGTAAAACGATAGCTTCTTTAAACTTGAACTACCTTTTAATTCGTTTCGGGCAAATTTAAAATAAAATTCCAAAAAGAAAAATAAAAAATCAATATTTTACAATAAACTTTATGATTTTTTAACAATATAGAATCTAAACAAGATATTTTCTAAAGTTATCTTTAACAAATGTTATTACTTTTTCCACTTCTGTAATATGTAGAACTAAGACTTTACATATTTCATCCAATTTTAGTTTACCCAACACATGTAGATCAACAATATTTGAACTTTGCAAAGGTAATTCACCGTACATTTTCAAAACTAGATTCTGTTTTCCTATATCTTTCAAAAACAACTTATCTTTCAAATCCAAAAAATCTGCGATATCAAATTGAATGGCATCTGATTCCAGAAAATGCGATTCTCCATCATGCTGATGGTATGAAATATCTTCTAACTCTTCATTCATGATCAAATCAAATCCGCTGTCAATGGTGAATTTTTCTTCCAATAAAGCCAGTTCTTCTTCCAATAACACCTTGGTACTTATTGAATTCTTATGCCATTCTTCATTTTTAAAAAGTTTAAATAATCTCTTATTTGACATAGAAAACATCATCAATTTTAATTGATTGATATCAATTTTTTTATCTGTTTTGTTTTCATAAATTTCCAGAACAACATCATCAATGATCTCATTTGAATAATACATGTTCCTTGGTATAATTCCAATATTTTCAGCCACTCTCAATCTTTGTTTTACATAGGGATGTAAAAGAGAAATTATCGAAAGCACTTTTTTGTCTAAGCTTTTAGGTCTTTTCATATCTAACCAATTTAAAATCTACCTAAAGATACAAAAATATTACGATAAGGATATTACAATTATAATCGATTTTCAATCTATATTCATCTCTCTTCTTAAAAAAAAGATAAGAGCACTTAAAATTCAATTTACTTTTTACTTGACAAGGCAAAAATTTGTATTGAACACAGTAATAATTTGTTAAATTTGAGTATCAACACGAATTAAAAACAAAATTTTGCCGTAAATTGCAACTCAGTAAGGTACTGTCTCTTTGCATCAAGTACTATTTAACTAATTATTTTCTTAATAAATTCATTATGAAAAAACATTTGTTCTTTTTGATTCTTTGTTTTTTAATCGCTTTGCCTCATACTTCATATTCCCAAAATAAAAAACCCAAAATAGCTTTGGTTTTAAGTGGTGGTGGAGCCAAGGGAGTAGCACATATACCAACCTTACAAATTTTAGATTCTTTGGGGATTGTACCCGATTTGGTTATTGGAACAAGTATGGGGGCGATTGTTGGAGGTTTTTATTCTATAGGCTATTCCGGAGATAGTATTGCCAGCATTACTAATAACGCCAATTGGGACGAGCTTTTAGGAGGGAAAATTGCTTTAAGTGATATAAGCGTTGAGGAAAAAAGCGAATTTAACAAATATATGATTGATTTTGATTGGATTGAAGGAAAACCCAAAACCAGTTCTTCTCTTTTAAATGATCAAAATCTAAGAGAATTTTTATCCACTTATGCATATCCTGTTTATAGAATTAATGATTTTGACAAACTCCCGATTCCTTACAGAGCTATGACTACTGATATTGTAAATGGAAATGAATTACTAATAAAGGAAGGATCCATCGCTACAGCAATGAGAGCAAGTATGTCCATACCATCTATTTTTAAACCTGTACCATACAAAAAGACCTTATTAGTAGATGGAGGGGTTCTAAATAATTTTCCAACCGATATAGCAAAAGCAATGGGAGCTGATATTATTATTGGAAGTGATGTTGGTGGTGGCTTAGAGTCTATAGATAAATTAGACAAAATGACCACTCTTATTTTTCAAACGAGTATGATAACAAGTCTTAAAAAAAATCCTGAAAACCAAAAACTATGCGATATTCTAATTGAACATACTCCTTATTTAACCTATTCAACCGGTGATTTTACTAAGAGTGCTGAAATCTACGAAGAAGGTAAAATTGCAGCCTATCAAAATATGGATGCTTTTGTTGCTTTGGCAAATAAGATTAAAAACTATAAACAAAGGACCCATACATTACCCACGGCAAAAAGTAAATTCATCGTTGATGATATTATTTATAAAAATATAAGTGAGGCTAATATAGATCTTGTCAAGTCTCGCACAAATTTGATTCCTCATAAAGAATATACTATTGAAGATCTTAAAAATGGTATTGACAGAGCAATGGGAACAGAACTGTTTAGTCAAATTAACTTTCACCCCAGTTTTGAAAATGACGAAATAAAACTAAATATAGAAGGATTTGAAAAGGCAAAGCACCAAACTAAAGGATCTATTCATTATGATACACAGCGCGGAGTTGGATTGATCATTAATTATACTGGTAGAAATGTGATAGGTGAAGCATCACGAATCCTTGTAACACTTGATATAGCCCAACAACCCGGCTTTAGAGTACATTATCAGAATAATTTTGGACATAGAAAAGAGTGGTGGTGGAGTTCAGAAGTACTTGGTCAAAGTTTAGAACAAATATTTTATTATGAAGGAGTAAGAGCTGAAGAACTGGAAAATGGATTTTTACAATTTGATAATGAGTTTAATAAGAATTTAAACTCTCTTAAAAGTTATGTTGGTCTGGGATTGAATTATGAAAATACGAGTTTTGAACCAGCTAATAAGTCTGAGATTGCCAATAATGTATTTAATTTAAAAAATTATAATTTTAGAAATATTGAATTCAATGTTCACTTTGATTATAACACTTTAAATCGTGTGTTTTTCCCTACAAAAGGAAGATTTTTATACGCTGAACTATCAAGATCTTTATACCATCACTTGAATTACGAATTTCTCGATTATTCACCTACTATTAACGGAAAAACAAACGGGTACTCAAGATTTAATTTTACTTTTGATCAGAGAATCCCGTTGAATAAAAAGTTAACGGGTACTCTTGGCGCATCAGCCGGATTTACTTTTGTAGATGATATAAAATCAGATGATATTTCTTTTCTTGAATTTGGAAATGGAGGAGCATATTACCTTGGAGGAAATATAGAACGACCAAGAAAAGACACCTATATCTTTAGAGGTTTGAATAGCTATGAATTGTTTGTATCCCAATTTATGATGCTTAATTTAGGGCTACAAGCAAATTTGTTTGGTAATATAATGCTAACACCCCATGTTAACATAGCAAGTGTTGGAATTACAGGATTTAGTGATTATATAAAAGATGCTTTTTCCCCTAAAGGTGACTGGCAAAATATAAATTCAAATGAAGCCAGCTTTCTTATGTCTGGAGGAGCAACTATATCCTATAATTCTTTTCTTGGTCCTGTTAATTTTGATGTTTCGTGGGTAAATAATATCCATCAAGTAAGAATATTTTTTGGCATAGGAATTCCATTGGGAAGATCTAATTAATTACTCACTGTATCCTATTTTTTACACTCATTTAATTGACTGACTGACTTATTGTTATACACAAAGTTTTTAGCAGTTTTTAACAAAATTGTTATCTGATTCTTTTCGTTTATTACATTTGGGTATCAACACTCATATCAAATGGATCAAAAAGAATTCTTTTTTAAACAAGGTAACACCAAACTATATGGTAGCTACTTTAAGCCTGTAAAAGTTCGTGCAGTTGTTGTTTTAATTCATGGAATGGGAGAGTATTTCGGACGATATGTAGATCATGTGATCCCTCATTTTTATAAAAATTCAATTGGAGTTATTACCTATGATCAGTTTGGCCATGGAAAAACAGAAGGAAAACGTGGTCACAACCCCGGATTTGAAGAAGTTTTAGATTGTGTTTCTTATATCCTGACCAAATCAAAAGAAATTTTTGGCGATCAACCTACTTTTTTATATGGTCACAGTATGGGAGGTAATGTTGTGATCAATTATGTTTTAAGAAGAAAACATAATTTAAATGGATTAATAGCAACAAGCCCTTTCTTAAAACTTGCCTTTGAACCTCCTGCATGGAAATTAAAAATTGCCAAATTATTACTCAAAATAGCTCCTTCTTTAACCATGGGTAATGAGTTAGATGTAAATGCCGTTTCCCGTGATAAAAATGAAGTAGACAAATATGTTAAAGATCCTTTGATACATGATAAGGTAAGCCCTAATTATTCCATCGTTTTTATTGAAACAGGAGAATGGGCCATAGAAAATGCCGATACATTAAATATCCCAATGTTGTTAATGCATGGCACAGGCGACCAACTAACCAATTATAAAGGATCTCAGGAGTTCGCAAAAAATGCAGGTAAAAAAGTAACACTGAAATTATTTGATGGCGGCTATCATGAATTACATAATGATATTATTAAAAATGAAGTACTTGGCGCAATGACAAACTGGCTCAATAAAGAATTAGAACAACTATAACCTTAGAATTAAAACCGTTATGAAATCGTCTTTTTTTCTCTATTTTTTATTAATTTCTTCCCTTATTTTTTCCCAAACCAGCTTTCAGTCAAATTCAGCAGACTTCCATAATTTTCCTGAATTTAATCCAAATAACCCATATATCATCAACATAAAGGATCTTAGAATTGTTGATAAAAATAGCAATAGTGAAAATAACTATTACTCATCCAAACCTATGGAAGAAATTGTTTTTGACGAAGATGAATTCTCCTCGCTTCTCTTAAAAAAACAACTGGAAGACCTGAACTGGACAACCCCTTTTCATATTTATCACAATCCAACATTAGAGCGATACATCAGAGTGTTTTTAAAGAACCGAAGAGAAAGTCTGCCTGAATTGATGGATAAAGCAACTTATTATTTTCCGATTTTTGAACAATATCTAGACAAGTATGACTTACCCATGGAGATCAAATATTTGGCTGTAATTGAATCCGCATTAAATACAACAGCAAATTCCAGGTCAGGAGCAAAAGGCTTATGGCAATTTATGCTGACTACAGGTAAACATTTCGGACTTCAAATTGACTCCTATGTTGATGAAAGATATGATGTTTTGAAATCAACCGAAGCTGCCTGCAGGTATCTAAGCTACTTGTACAAAACATTTAACAACTGGGATCTGGCATTGGCAGCATATAATTCAGGAGCTGGAAATGTTAGAAAAGCTATTAAAAGATCGGGTGGAGAAACTGATTACTGGAAAATACGTCAATATCTGCCAAGTGAAACCCGTGGCTATCTTCCTGCTTTTTATGCGACTTATTATATTTTTAAGTATGCCGATTTTCATCAATTGAAACCAAAAAGATCAGATTTACGATATTATGAAACAGATACCGTTCATATCAAAAAACCTCTGTCTTTTATAACCATACAAAAACATATTCCAATTGAAACCAATCTGTTAAAAGCCTTAAATCCTCAATACAAAAAAGAGATCATCCCTTTTGCCAATAACAAAAAGTACGTTTTATATCTGCCAACTAATTTAATGGAATTGTTTATTGAAAATGAGAATAAGCTTTATCAATTGTCAGCAACCAGATCAAATCCAAACAAAAAACCTATTAATATTCCAATAAACAAAACAAATAGTTATATAGTTGAATCGGGTGATAACCTGCAGAAAATAGCGTCAAAACATAAAATATCACTTTTACAGTTAAAAACATGGAATGGTTTACAAACAAACTATTTAATAAAAGGTCAGCGGCTGGTTGTAAAAAATAATGAATAGATCCTTTCTTCCCTATTGTTCCCTTTTTTTAACGTGAAATAACGTTAAAAGAAATGCATTATGGGCTTGAAATAAAATTTTATACTACTTTTGCGCGTTTAACAGTTAACGCATGAAACGAGCGGACTAAAATATTCTTTTAAAAAGGAGTTTTAAACTGGCAAATAGCATGTGACAGTTAAAAACAATAAAAACATACACATGAAATTAAAACTTTTTTCAGCATTCATATTATTAATATCATTAGGGTCCTGCGGCACATCAAAATCAATTGCCGACAATACAAATCCAGATATTATTCCTGCTCAATTAGATACAATTGCTTCTGCTGCATATGAATCTTCAGGTGATTCCAAATCTTCCGTAAAAAATGTAAGCTATATAAATAAAATCGATACGATAAAAATGGATACAACATTGATCTCGGGTAAAAACATAGCTTTTATCGATCATGTTGCAGTGACAGAATTTGATAAAAAATGGATTGAATCCTGGAAAAATTCAATTACTGAAAATGAAATGCTTATCTCACCAAATGACACAATTGGCAATTTGGTGATTGAAGATCTTCCTACGGAGGTTCTAAAAGAACGTCTTGCCTTACTAAACAGCGAGACTCCTTTCAATGTTGAATACAATGCTTCCTTGGAAAAGATAATAAAACATTACCTAAAAAACAGAAAAAAGACCTTTGCAAATTTAATGGGAAGAGCTAAGTATTATTTCCCAATGTTTGAAGAGCATCTTGATAAATATGATATTCCGCTTGAAATCAAATATTTGGCAATTGTTGAATCAGCATTGAACCCTGTTGCAAAATCAAGGGTTGGTGCAAAAGGATTATGGCAATTTATGTACACAACTGGGAACCATTACGGATTAAAAGTGAGTTCTTATGTGGATGAACGATCTGACCCAATCAAATCAACCGAAGCTGCATGTCAATATTTGAGTAAGTTATATAGTATTTTTAATGACTGGGATCTGGCACTGGCTGCTTACAATTCTGGTCCGGGAAATGTGAATAAAGCAATACGTCGATCTGGCGGAAAAACAAATTACTGGAATATCCGTCATTATTTACCACGTGAAACAGCCGGTTATTTACCTGCATTTTATGCAACTTTGTATATTTTTGAATACGCAAATGAACATCATATTTATCCTAAAAATGAACTTTTACACGCATTTGAGGTAGACACCATATTAGTTAAACGCCAACTCACCTTTGAACAGGTAAATAAAGTTTTAGAAATTGACGAAGATCTGCTCCAATTCTTAAACCCGCATTATAAACTTAAAATTATTCCGGTAGTAAAAAACAAAAATTATACACTTACTATTCCTAAATACATGGTTGGAAAATTTGTCTCTAATGAAGATAAAATTTACGCTTTCGCGGAAGCGGATGATGCCAAAAGAGAAAAACCCTTTCCAAAATATACGGAAGGACAGGACAAAGTGGTTTACAGGGTGAGAAGTGGTGACTATTTAGGAAAGATCGCAAAAAGATATAGAGTTTCTGTATCAAGTATAAAAAGGTGGAACAATTTGAGAAGTAATAGTTTACGAATTGGACAAAGACTTACTATTTACCCAAGAAGTCATGTAGCGAGTACTTCATCAAAATCGACCAAAACGAAGGCCAAAACAAGTAAAGTTAGCAGCAGCAGTAAAGCAAAAAAAACGATTCCAAAAGGTAAATACACTACTTATACTGTAAAGCAAGGTGACTCCTTATGGCTGATATCACAAAAATTTCCAAAAGTTTCTGTAAATCAAATTAAAGATTGGAACAATATTTGGGGTACTAAACATTTACAACCGGGAATGAAATTGAAGATTTACTAATTTCTCCATAATAAACAGTACCATCATGCTAAAGAAAACCATACTTCTTGTCCTATTGATTGCGACTACAATTTCTTGTTATGAAAAAGACAAGATTACTTTGGTTTCTTCTACCGGCAGGATCAATCACATATTGATTGTTATTAAAAATTCTGATTGGGAAGGTAAAATTGGTGATGCATTGCGTGATATTATTACACAACCTGTTGCAGGTTTACCACAGGAAGAAAATCAATTCAGTATCAACCATGTTGCTCCCGAAACATTTAATCAATTATTTAAACGGTCTCGTAATATTATGTTTGTCGGCTTTGATGATGAAACTCAGTTTTACACCAATAGTAATATTTACGCTGATCCGCAAACTACACTATCTATTTTAGGGAAAACTGAAGAAGATATAATAGAAAACATCCTTTCCCATAAAAAGGAGATCATCTCAATATTCAAGAGCAATGATCTAAGAGTATACCAGCAAAAACTTTCAGATGATTTATGGAATCCAAAAAATATTGAAACTCTTAATAAATTAGGATTTACATTAAAAATACCAAACCAGTATGTAAAAGTAGAAGACAATGGTGAATTTTTATGGTTTAGGAATGATTATACCCGAGGGCAAATGAATATCATTGCTTATACAGTTCCGATTACTTCATCGGATGATCTTCATTTAGATCACATTATTAAAATAAGAGATTCTATTGGCAAACAATATATTCCAGGGCAATTTGAAAATACCTATATGGCAACCGAACCTCAGTTCAAACCCATAACAAAAAAATTAAAAATTCAAGATCTGCAAGCAATTGAATCGCGAGGCTTATGGATTGTTGAAAATGATTTTATGGGTGGCCCTTTCTTAAACTACACTATTTTAGATAAGGCAAATAACAGGCTGATCATTTTGGAAGGTTTCAGTTATTCTCCGGGAACTAAAAAACGTGATTTTGTTTTTGAATTGGAATCCATTTTAAAAACAATCCAAATTAAATAAACTTCTTCCTGATTTTATTAATTTTATTTTTCTGATTTACAGTTATTTATAATTTTTTGAAAAAAATTTGTAATGAATTCAAGGTTTTTATGACTATTCATTAAAATCATTTGAAATGTTAAAAAATAAAACTGTAAAAACCATTTTAATTATAATGGGAATTGGAATTATCATCGCAGGAAGTGTAGGCTATTATATGTTCAATATGCCACATCGCGATGTGCAGGCAACTTCAGCCGACTATCAACTAAGTGCCAAAGAAATTGTTAGAGAATATTTAAATAATTCTGCAACAGCAAATGAAAAATACTTAGATGAAGAAGGAGAATCAAAAGTATTGGTGATCACCGGTAAAATTGCATCTATCTCAACTGATTTTAACGATCAAAAAGTAATCCTTTTAAAAGATGCTGTTGAAAAATCAGGTGTTAATTGTACGTTCTTACCCGAAACAAACATCCAGTTAAATAAAGGAGATATTATTTCAGTAAAAGGAGTTATTCGTTCAGGAGCTTCCTATGATGAAGACCTGGAAATGTATGAAAATGTAATCCTGGAAAAATGTAGTATCATAAAAGATATAAACTAGATCCCGCTAAAAAGAAGCGGGATTAGTTCAACTATCACTTTTGAGTTCTTCGCCAAAAGGCAAATCCTCAAAATTGAGTTTCACTAATAATAAATTTTAAAAACAATCCAAATGAAAAAATCAATTTTAAGTATCGTTCT
>JAOZTG010000266.1 GCA_029939235.1 Flavobacteriaceae bacterium | reverse complement strand
AAATAAATATTCCATTAAAATAACAGTAGAACCACAATAATTAATTACATAATGACTGATATTTGTTATTATTGCTTGCAGAAATCGATAGCTACAGAAAAACTAGATAAGAAAGAATTAAAAGAATTAGAGCTCAGTTGTAGTCGGATTAGTTTTAAAAAAGGCGATAAAATAATGATTCAGAATACTCCTTCTCATCATATTGCTTTTATTAAAGAGGGCCTTGTTAAGGTGCATGTTATGGGGCCTGAAAAAGAGCAAATATTAAAAATTGTGAAAGGCCCTGCTTACTTGGGAATACCAACAACAATAGGTGCTAAGATTAATGAATACTCAGCCACTGCAATCTCTAAAAGCGATGTTTGTTTTATTGGATTTGATGTTTTTAAAAATTCTATTCTAAACAATGGTGAATTTGCTTATGAGATCATTGTTGAACTAAGTAAAAGTGATTTGCAATTTTACAAAAAATGCATCAATCAAGTGCAAAAACAAGGTCCGGGAAAAATTGCTGAAGCCTTGTTATATTTTTCTGAAAAAATATTTGATCAACAACCTGATTTTAAATTACCTTTAACAAGAAATGAATTGGGAGACCTAACCTGTACTTCCAGAGAAACTGTCTCAAGAATACTATCAGATTTTTCGAATAACAAAATCATTAAAGTAAACAAAAGGGAAATCTCCATCTTGAATAAAAAGCAATTAGAAATTATTTCAAAAATAGGTTAATACAAAAAATAATACACCATAAACAGTTGATGATTTTATTGAAATAACCTACTACTTTCGACACCATAACCAATAAAGACCCATTGAAATCAATTTCAATATACTTTAGACTAATACTTTATTTATATTACCTGTAGAGGTTTTAAAATTATTCCAGATTTCTACAGGATTTTGCCTGACAGTATATTATTGAAAGAAATGCAGCTACGAATAAAACTATTCCTAATTTACAATAAACGGTGCAAAAAAATGATGATTCAGCGCCAAACGAATTAGCAATAATTCCAAAAAGTACTAGAAAAATAAAAACACCCCATAGAGCCATAGGTAATAAAAAACCTAATCTCATAAAAAATTCTTTAGTTCTCATACAAACAAATTTAAATATTAAAAATATTATTCAGATTAAGAACTAATTTACAACCTATTATCCGTCAAGTCTAATAATAATAAGTGATATATAACAGGTTTAAATGTGATTTAACTCACAATAAAAAAACCATAAATTATTTATTTGGTAGAATACAGGCTTCGCTAATTTTTAAAAGCAAGGGATCTAATCCAAATTCTAATGTTTGTTGCATCACTTTTGAATCGTCTTTATGACATTGTAAACAAGCTCCAACCAATAACAATTGTTTTTGTTCTCCAATGGAAAATGGCCTAAAATCTGATCGTGTTGAAACTATTTTATGAGGTGAATTAGCTAAAAATGGTATCCAGGCATCTTCTGGTAAACCATCATTTGGATTATTGTCAAAATCTGCTTCAAAATTCCATTCACCATACCCTTTTGAAATATCATAGGTTAATTTTCCATTACCATAACCAATGGCAGCCGGATTGGCATGACACGACTTGCAATCTCTTACTTCCTTCGCAATGGTATGTGGTGAATTGGGTGCGTACAATCGGTGAAAAGAATTTTCTTTCTTACTTTTTGCATCAAAACTTTTATGATCAATGGTAAGGATCATACCGGGAATGGCAGGTTCAATAACTCTTCCTTCTTCATTTTCACGAACACCCATTGCCGGTTTATCAGCAAAGAACTCAAATATATTTTCTCTCCACTGCCCTACTACATTTTTTTTATCTAAAAGATCATATCCCCCTTTATCATTTTTATCAAATTCATTATGACAACCAATGCATCGTGGAGACCATTGAGCATGACAGGTAGAACAGCTTACATTTTTATGTGCATGATCACGAGAACAAATATCACTTTGTTTTTTGACAGGATGCAACTTTTTATCTCCTTTACCTATCAGATAAACCGCATTATTTTCATCTACAAAAGTGTTTACCAGGGGATGACCATCCTTTTTAACTGCCAATATTTTTTTATCCTGATGTTTATAATCTCTATGCAAAAAAACCAATGAAGATTCAATATCAAAACTATCATAATCAATGGTATTTGGCTTATCCCTAAAATGACAATCAGCACATTGCAAGGTTACCGCTTTTTCTTCGTGTAGGTGATCTTTGCCATCACCCATTACTTCGTGTGAGCTATGACAATCAATACAAAGCAGGCCTTTAGCATGATGTACATCTTCCCCTTCATAACTGTACACTCTCAGATCTTCCATTACTTTATACCCACTTTTACCTGCAATATCCTCTTCATCCAACAAGGTTTCATGCCAGCCTTCATAATTTGTTGAAATTCTGCTTGATCTGCTATGGCAACCAAAACAATGTTCATTGGTTACAAAAATATCCGTAGAAGGATGAATTTTTGGAAGAATTTTTTTCTTGGATGTAATATACTTTTCAAGGTCTTTTTCCGCTTGAGCGGAATAATTTAAATGACAGGCATTGCAACCCCCTCCTCTACTCAGCTGATCGATCTTACCAAATTCGCTTTTTTCGGCACCTAAATGGCAATTAGCACAAAGATCACGTAAATGTTTCCCAGCACCTGTATAACCTATTTCAGTAATATGGTGGTGGTAATCAGGTGAATCAGCCTCACCAAAAATAAATTTATCTACAGCTACCAAACCGCTGTTTGTAGTCATTAATGAGTGCTTAATTTTATATAATTCATCCTTATGACATTTCCCACAAGTTTCTTCGGCATCGGATAAATTACCTGGAATCAATATCATATTCTTATGAGACTTATCCTTGTCATCCGATGCCGGATCTCCTAAATGGCAACTCACACAACCAATATTTTCAGGATTATGATAGGGTGAAAAGCCTGAATTATTTATATGACAATTCAAACAAGATTCTTTTGCATTAGCATTCTCAACAGAAGAATATCCTTTACCATCCACTTTTTGATAGGAATCAAAATCAACCCTTTGGAGAATGATAAAACCAATAATTATAAATGCAATTACAATAAATGGTAAAAACTTTTTAAAAAAGGACATTAAAACATATTTAAAAAACAAAACTACAATTATTTATTTTTCTTGAGTATCTCCATTTATAAACAATTGATAAGCCATGTTTTAATGAAAGATATAATATCCTAATCATTCTAACCATTTTTAAATAGTATTTGCCACTTGAAAAGCATTTTCAATAACATCCTGTGCTTTTCCTACTTTATTTGCATCACCGATAATGTGTATAGGTTTATTAAAATCATTATTGCTAAATGGATTATATGATTTCATTCCTGTAGCAAGAATAATATGATCAATATCTTCAAGAGTTTGCTTAAAATTCTCTCCTTCAATATAAACTTTCTT
>JAOZTG010000265.1 GCA_029939235.1 Flavobacteriaceae bacterium | reverse complement strand
TAATCATGATCGGTCATGATATCTTCTTCCTTACCAATTTCATTGGCCAGGGTCATTTTGTGCATAAATTTTTGCCAGCCTGTTAAATTTTTATCTTTATTCATGATTATTATTTTTTGAGTCGTTTTCAAGAGGTAAATTACTAATTTCTTCAATACTTTCTTTAGGTATTTTAAATACAAGGATAAGCATTGTAATAAAAATAATAAAGAACAAGATCAACGATATGATAGGGTATATTTCTATCCCGTCAATGGAACCAAAGTAGTGTTTAGCAAATCTTATCATAATCTTAGTTTTTTGCTGTTTCAGCTTTAATATCAGTACCTAATCTTTGTAAATATGCAATTAGTGCAACTATTTCTTTATCCTGAATATTTGCATCTCCATAATTCCTAACAAACTCAGGGTCTTGCCTTAAATTCTTTTCAATTTCAGCAGCCTGATTTTTTAGAAGGTATACAGCTTTGTCCAATTGCATTTGCGTATATGGAACACCTAATTTAATCATGCCGTTTATCTTGTTAACAGTATTTGAAATATCCAGATCATCTGTGATAAGCCAAGGATACTGTGGCATTATTGACCCTGGTGAGGTTAACCTTGGATCAAGCATATGGCTAAAGTGCCAGTTATCATTATATTTTTTACCAATTCTGTGAAGATCCGGTCCGGTTCTTTTAGATCCCCATAAAAATGGATGATCATAAACAAATTCACCTGCTTTAGAATACTCACCATAACGCTCCACTTCCGATCTAAATGGTCGGATCATTTGAGAGTGACAGTTATTACACCCTTCACGTATATAAAGATCTCTTCCTTCCAATTCAAGTGGGGTATAAGGTTTAACGGAGGTTATAGTAGGTATGTTTGAGTCAATTACCAAGAGAGGTACAATTTCAACTGCACCACCAATTAAAATAGCAATTGTAGCTAAAACAGTAAATAAAACGGTTCTCCTTTCTAGCCATGCATGCCAATGCTCACCGGCAATTCTTCCTGCACCAATCTTCTTTAAAGGAACTGCTTCTGCCAGTTCATCTTCAACTTTACTACCAATCTTAGCTGTTTTAACCAGGTTATATGCCATAATTAAGAATCCAGTAAAATATAATGTACCACCAAATGCCCTCATAGCATACATTGGTAATATTTGAGTTACTGTTTCTAAAAAGTTACCATATACTAAGGTTCCATCCGGATTAAATTGTTTCCACATTGCTGCTTGTGTAAAGCCGGCTACATAAAGTGGTAAGGCATAAAATAAGATACCAAGTGTACCAATCCAGAAATGGAGATTAGCTAATTTGGTTGAATATAATTCAGTTTTCCATAATTTTTTTGCTAACCAATATAACATACCTGCTATGATAAAACCGTTCCATGCTAAAGTACCAATATGCACATGACCAACGATCCAATCTGTATAATGCCCAATCGCATTTAAATTTTTAAAGGCCAACATAGGTCCTTCAAATGTTGACATACCATAACCTGTAATTGCAACTACAAAGAATTTTAAAATTGGATCTTCTCTTACTTTATCCCAGGCACCACGTAAGGTCAACAAACCATTGATCATACCTCCCCAGGAAGGGAAGATCAACATTAGGGAAAATACAGTACCTAAGTTTTGAGCCCACTCTGGTAAAGCAGTATATAATAAATGGTGAGGACCTGCCCATATATAAATAAATATCAAAGTCCAAAAGTGAATGATAGAAAGCCTGTAGGAATAAACAGGTCTGTTAGCAGCTTTTGGTACAAAATAATACATTAAACCCAGCATAGGTGTGGTCAAGAAAAATGCTACTGCATTATGACCGTACCACCATTGCACCATGGCATCCTGAACACCTGCATAAACGGAATAGCTTTTAAAAGCAGATACCGGTAATTCTAAATTATTAAAAATATGCAGAACAGCAATAGTTACAAAAGTTGCGATATAAAACCAAATGGCAACATAAATGTGACGTTGTCTACGCTTTAAAAGAGTACCGATCATATTGATACCCATAACTACCCAAATCAGAGTAATAGCGATATCTACTGGCCATTCTAATTCAGCATATTCTTTTGATGAATTAAGCCCTAAAGGCAAAGTAATAGCAGCAACAACAATGATCAATTGCCACCCCCAAAAATGTATTTTGCTCAAAGCATCACTATACATTCTTGTTTTTAGCAGTCGTTGCATGGAATAATACATTCCAACGAAGAAACCGTTACCTACAAAAGCAAAAATTACGGCATTTGTATGCAAAGGACGCAATCGTCCAAAACTTAGCCATGAAATTCCTTCCATGTAATTTGGAAAGTTGAATAAAAAGGCAACCATAAGGCCTACAAGCATTCCTACAATGCCCCAAACAACTGTAGCAATGAAAAACATCTTTACAATCTTGTTGTCGTAATAAAACTGTTCTTTTTCCATTTAAAATAATTAAGTTAGTTAATTTTAGTTATAATTAGTTTGTTTTTTCTTTGGTTTTCTCTTTAACAAGTTCATCATCAAAAAGCATTCTAACAGATGGAGAATGTAAGTCATCATACTGACCTGATTTTACAGATCGTATAAAAAGTATAAAAAATATAATTGCAATAAATAGACTTATAACGATAGTCATGAATAAGATATTCATTTTTTGATTTAGTTTAGTTATTACAAAAATATAAATGTTAAGTAAATTTCACATGATAAATGTCATATTTTTTGATAAATTCATTAACAAAATATTAACAATAGGCTAATTTAATAATTTTTTTGAAATATAATTAGTACTGATTGTAACAAATATCACAACTGAAATAGAGCTTATAGGCATTAGTATTGCGGCAATAATTGGTGACAATGCCCCAGAAATTGCAAAAAACATTCCTACAATATTATACAAAAATGAAAGTCCGAAACTTACTTTGATCACTTGTATGGCTTTTTTGGATAATTGAATGAAGCTGGGTAGGTTTTTAAATTCAACTGCATCTAATATGCCATCGCAGGCCGGAGAAAACACATTGATGTTTTCAGATATTGCTATTCCCACATTACTCTGTGCCAGTGCACCTGCATCATTTAAACCATCTCCCAACATCATTACTTTATGATCTTTTTCTTGCAATGATTTTATATAGTGTAGTTTATCCTCAGGTTTTTGATTGAACAGCAATTGTGAATTAGCCGGTAACAGTTTCTTGAGGTTTTCTTTTTCACCTTCATTATCGCCAGATAGAATAGCAATATCATAATTCTTAGAAAAACTTTTCAGACTGCTTTTCAACCCTTCTCTATATTCATTATTGAAAATATATTTTCCTTGGATTTTGTTATTGATCTTCACATATATGTAGGTGCTTAATTTATTTTCTGATGTTGCTCCTACAAAAGCGGCTGAACCTAATTGAATTTCTTTATTTTGAATAACACCTCTTATTCCTTTCCCTAAAAT
>JAOZTG010000264.1 GCA_029939235.1 Flavobacteriaceae bacterium | reverse complement strand
GCTACTGCTACTGCTACTGCTACTGCTACTGCTACTGCTACTGCTACTGCTACTGCTACCCCATTCCTTTCATCATGGACATCATTTTCTTAGCCCCACCACCTTGCATCATTTTCATCATTTTACTCATTTGATTGAATTGCTTCATCAGTTGATTCACTTCCTGTACGGTGGTTCCTGATCCTTTTGCTATTCTCTTTTTTCTGCTGGCGTTTATGATGGTGGGTTTACTTCTTTCCTTTGGTGTCATGGAATAAATAATAGATTCAATTCCCTTAAAGGCGTCATCATCAATATCAACATCTTTCATCATTTTACCGGCTCCCGGTATCATTCCCATCAGATCCTTCATATTACCCATTTTTTTGATCTGCTGGATTTGCTTTAAAAAGTCATCGAAACCAAATTGGTTTTTTGCAATTTTCTTTTGGATCTTTCTGGCTTCTTCTTCGTCATATTGCTCCTGAGCTCTTTCCACTAAGGATACAACATCCCCCATGCCAAGAATTCTTTCTGCCATACGATCCGGATGGAAAATATCAATGGCTTCCATCTTTTCACCAGTACCGATAAACTTAATGGGTTTATTGACAACCGACTTTATTGATAATGCTGCACCACCACGTGTATCACCATCTAATTTTGTTAGAACGACACCATCAAAATTTAAAATATCATTAAAAGATTTGGCCGTATTTACAGCATCCTGCCCCGTCATGGAATCAACAACAAATAAAGTTTCTTCCGGCTGAACAGCTTTATGGATATTAGAGATCTCTGTCATCATTTGCTCATCAACGGCCAAACGACCTGCTGTATCAATGATCACTACATTTTTACCTGTTGCTTTTGCGTGTTTTACGGCATTTTTAGCAATTTCAACAGGGTTTTTATTTTCTTCTTCTGCATATACTTCAACACCAATTTGTTCACCAACTACCTTTAACTGATTGATCGCTGCCGGACGATATACATCGGCTCCAACAAGTAATACCTGTTTTGTTTTTTTTGTTTTAAGAAAATTAGCAAGTTTTCCTGAAAATGTAGTTTTACCTGAACCTTGTAAACCCGACATTAAAATCACGGTTGGTGCTCCTTTTAGGTTGATTCCCACAGTTTCACCACCCATCAGTTCAGTCAATTCATCTTTTACGATCTTAACCATTAACTGACTTGGATTTAAGGTAGTTAATACGTTCTGACCAATTGCTTTATCTTTAATTCTATTGGTAAAATCCTTTGCAATTTTAAAGTTAACATCGGCATCCAACAATGCTCTTCTAACTTCTTTTAAGGTTTCCGCTACATTAATTTCTGTTATACTTCCATGTCCTTTTAATACATGAAAAGCTTTATCTAATTTATCACTTAAACTATTGAACATAATATCTTTCTTCGTTTTTTAGAGTTGCAAAATTACACAATTTTATTGGGTTTTTTTAAGGAAAAAGTAAGGAAATAATTAGTTGCAGTTTAGATCAAAGTGAAGAAAAAATATCTCCATTTATATGAAAAAGTAAGGATATTTTAAATACGATATGATAGGAATTTTATAAAAATATTTGAAGTAATAAAATAATCAGGATGTAATTATTTAGTCTTTGTTTTAAGAACCCGGTTTTCTTTTTCAGCTTTAAGATCCATATTTTTGCCAATCCCCATTCCAATTACCATTCCAATGCTAATTCCCATTGTTAATCCAATAGGTACATTAATGGCAGTTCCAATAGCAACACCAAAACTCATTCCTAAATTCATTCCAATGGCAGTATAATACCCTTCTGTGACCAAAGAAAGCTTTTCTTTTAAGAATTTTTTAAATGAATTAAGAACCTTTCTGATATGTTTTTTCTTATTCTCTGAATTTATAGCTGGTTTTAAATGATCAAGTTCTTTTTCTATTGAGTCCAATTCTTCAGGAGGTAAATTTCTATTTTTTAGATCAGTAAGTATTGTAATAAAGCTTTTGTATATATTAATTTCAGATTTTTTTAATGTCTTACTTAATAAACTTTCCAGAAGATTTGAGGCTTCATCTAATTTCATAAATTATGATCTTTAAGGATTAGTTGTTTTAAAATCTAGATTGTTACAAAAAATCATTTAATTCAAAATTTAAACATATAATTATTGTGATTTTACAAATTTAATGGAAGTTGTATTTACGCAATATCTTTTACCTGTAGTTTCTTTTGGTCCGTCATCAAAAATATGGCCTAAATGCCCGTCACATTTTGCACAGGTAATTTCTGTTCTAACCATGCCAAGTGTTGTGTCACGATGAAAGTTTACAGCTCCATTAATTGCATCATCAAAACTTGGCCACCCACAATGTGATTCATATTTAGTGTTTGATTCAAAAAGTTGGGCATTGCAGGCGGCACAAAAATAGGTTCCTTTATCAAAAGTGTTTGTATACCCGAAATCACCTGGTCTGTCTGTACCTTTTTCACGTAGAACATGATATTGTTGCGGACTTAAAATTTCTTTCCATTCAGTATCGGTCTTGGTCATTTTTTGATTCATTTTAGATTGTTCTTGAGCTATTAAAGAAAGGTTTATAAATAAGAAAGTTAGAATAAGAATTTTTTTCATTGTATAAAATCTATAATTCGTTGTATAACAGTATTGTCTTTAAAAATTTTGTGATGACCTAATCCATTTGTAATTAAAAGTTCACCATTTTTAAGACTTTGACGAATTGTTATTGCACTACTTACAGGTACAAATTTATCTCCACTGTCATGAATGACCAAAGTAGGAATATTTACTTTTTTTGCCGCTTTGTAAGAGGAATATTCTTCTATATTAACATTGTATTTTTCATAAAAAAGTTTTTCTAGTTTTTCTGCTATTATTGGTTTTAATTCTATTTTTTTTACAAATTGTTGTGTGATCTCTCTGATAGAATTATCTGCTCCAATAAGTACAAGTTTTGGAATACTTAAACCTCTTGCAACTGCATTTAATAATGACATGGCTCCAAATGAATGCCCTATGGCAGCATCAAAAGGGCCGTATTTCTTATTTATTTCATGAATAGTTTCTACAAAATCTGTAATGATTGTAGTTTTCCCGGTAGATAAACCATGTGCCGGACCATCAAAGGAAATGACCATCATTTTATTTTCTAAAATTTTATCAGCCATTTGATATAGTTGCGTTCCACGACCCGCCCATCCATGAACAACAAGGATTTTTTTCTTTGAAAAACCATAACGATACACCATCACTTCTTTTTGGATAGCTTCAATCTTAAAAAGTTCATTCTTTGCGCTGTTTCTCATCATTAATTCCCTTTCGGGGATCTTAAACTTTAGTGGTGTTCCAAATATTTTTGCAGCGAATTTAGTAGCCAGATTTGTATTGATTCCCTGTAAGACTTTTCCTGTCAGCAGAATGGACTTAGGAACTTTAAATGAATTTATATTATTGGTAATCTTTGGTTTCATA
>JAOZTG010000096.1 GCA_029939235.1 Flavobacteriaceae bacterium | reverse complement strand
AAACCAAGAGTTACACAAAGACTTCCTTTTAAATAATCAATTTTAAAATATTAATTTAGCCATCCCCCGAAAATTTCATTAATCATTCTGTAAAGCATTGAATTTATTTCCCAATGAAAAACCACCGTCTTTGACGGTGGTAATGTTTAAAGGCTTTGCCATTTTATAGGTTTGCACATCTAAAATTTTTCAAGATGAGTAAATATAGAAAATTAATATATCAAGAACATAAGGTTCGAAGTGAGTGTTATGACCCTTTGGGTCTAATCTGAAAACCAAAGCCACCGTTTTTAACGGTGGTTCTTTACTATTTTGGACTTCATATATAAATTTGTATGGTTTAATCCAGTCTACTGTAGTCTCTGAGTATTCAAGAATATTTGGTTCATTTATAATAAATTCTTCTTCAGGACAAGTTTGAATTTCATCTTCATAATCAACATCATTTTGACAACTTATAATTAATCCTAATGTCATTGAAATAAATAAAACTAAACCTCTTGATTCCATAATCAACTATATATTTAATTCATTTTAATTGAACTCAACTATATTTCTTATCAAATATAATAACAATACTATATTAAAAAAAAATTAGTTTATATACTTTCCCGTAACCCAACAACTTTCTTTTCTTCAAAACCTTGATTGGGGTGGTTTTTATATCGAGGTGAGTTTTTGTTTGTATAGAAATTATTTAGAGTAAATCAGATACTTTTTTATCATATATATCTTTTGGTATCAACCCTTTATCGTAGAGAGTTTTTAGTTTTTCTAATTGACTTTCCAAAGAATTCATATTATTATTATTATTTTGTTTTTCAGGAATTGTTTTTTTGTAAATGTTTCGATTAAGTCCCTCAATATCCTTTTCAAGAATTTCATAATATCCATCAAATACTTTTTGAGAACGATGTCCTGTCATTTTCATAATCAATCTTGGAGTTGTTCCCATCTCAATATGTTCTCTAATAAATGTTCTCCTACCAATATGAGAGGAAACCATTCTCCATAATGGAATTGTATCATCACTTCCTTCAACAACACCACCTTCAAGAGTAAACTTGGTATCACTTACAGGTCTATTTAATCCAACCATTTTACAAATCTCTTTGATATGTAAATTGAATTTTTGATTTGAAATAGGATTACCAAATTTGGTTCTTGGAAACACATAGTATCCTTCTCTATATTTTTTACTTCTGGAATAGGTCTTCCATATTTCGTGAACATATCCTTCAATAGGAACCGTAACTTTTCTGTTTGTTTTTTCCATTATAAATGAAAATGAACCTTCAGTTCTGTCTCCTTTTCTAAAAGTATAGTCATCCATTCTCAATTTAACCATATCACCAAACCTCATTCCGGTACCACACAAAAACAATAACATATCTTTATAAACTTGGTATGAAGTATATTTCACCTCTCCATTGTTTCTTTTGGTATTTACCTTATCAATTATATACTCAATTTCTTGATGGTTATGGGTCAGGTGATTTTTATGTTCCGGATTATCAATCTTGAATTCATCAAATTCAATCAAACTATTAACTTCATCCCTATCAAAAAAGATTATATCCTTTTTAGATTTGATTGTAAAGTTTGATGGTCGAGAAATTATATAATTTACTTTATGTTCTTTATTACACCATCTACCAAAATGAGACAATACCCCTAATCGTTTTTTTATAGTGGTAGGTTGTAATCCTCTACTATCACAATCACGAATATAACTCCACATCCAATCATCATCGATATCACTAACAAGTAGATTTATACTATTTCCCCTTTGGTATTCATATGAAAACCTATTAATATCTTTAATAGAACTGTTTATTGTTCTCTTGGTATTAACACTTGTAATATTATTTGGTGAGTTTATAAAATCATAAAAAAAATCCAAAAGAATTAAAAAATGGGTTTCATTAATTGAGTTTTCTTTTTTTCGAACGGTTGATTTACGAAGATATGATTTAACTAAATCAACAGATGGAATTTTATTATCCCATTTTATTTGAGAAACCACATTATTAATTTCTTTTTCTTTATGTTTAAGGAGTAAATTTTTTGATTTATACTCTTTATCCGTTTTTTTTATCGGTTCCCTTTTCCGAGTTTTTGTCCAATTTGTATCCCAATCTTTAATTTTACACTTAATTCCAGTGGAAACACTCAATTTCTTACCATCCTTAATCCAATCAGAATAATATCTAACACGAATAAATAATTCATCATTCCGAGAATATTCTACCTTTTTCTTTCTGAAATCCAATATGAAATGTGTACTCATAATTACCACTAAAATACAATATTTGGTACACACTTTGGTACACATCAGTAGTTTTCTACAATTTAATTAGAATTTTTTACGATGAATTTTTTGTAAATATTATCTTGTATTCTTTCTATAATATTGCATATCAATATCTTATATGTTTTTAATACCAACAAAAAACCCTTAACAAACAATATGTTAAGGGTTTAAATGTGGTACCTCCAAGAATCGAACTAGGGACACATGGATTTTCAGTCCATTGCTCTACCAACTGAGCTAAGGTACCATCGCTTTAAGCGGGTGCAAATATAAATTTATTTTTTTATCTAATCAAAATAAATCATTAAAAAATTCTATTGTACTTTTGCAATTCAATTAAAATTGAATGAATCTCATAATTGACATAGGCAATACACAGATTAAAACTGCAATTTTTAAGAATATTGAACTGTTAGAAAAAAAATCCTTTTCAAAAAAAGATCTTTTTCCCATCTTAAAAAAGATTTCAAAAAAATATAATATTGAGCATACTATATTGTCAAGTGTTGGAAAATTAAACCAAGAGGAAATAAGTACTCTTCAAGAACTATTTGATCCATTAGTTTTAAATGATAAAACAAAATTACCTTTTATCAATAATTATGCGACACCAGAAACTCTTGGGGTAGATAGAATTGCATTGGTTGCTGCTGCAGTAAATGCATTTCCAAATGAAAATGTACTCATTATTGATGCAGGTTCGTGTATTACTTTTGATTTTGTAAATAATAATAAAGAATATGATGGTGGTGCAATTTCTCCCGGTATTGAAATGAGATACAAGGCCATTCATGCTTTTACTGTTAATTTACCAAAATTAACCATATCTGATGAAATTCCAAAAACCGGAAACTCCACTAAAAATGCCATCCATTTAGGAGTTGAAAATGGAACAATTCAAGAAATTGAGGGTGTAATTGAGCAATATAAGGCTAAATATTCAAAATTAACAATAGTTTTAACAGGTGGAGACACAATTTTCTTGGCAAAAAACATAAAAAGTACCATATTTGCCAATCCAAATTTTTTATTGGAAGGATTAAACAGTATTTTGATATATAATAAAGACGAATGATAAAGAAAATAATACTTTTTACTTTTCTCATAAACACCATATATAGTTTTTCACAAAAAACAAGTTCTTCACCATATTCATTTTTTGGTATTGGTGATCATGCGAAATTAAAATCGGTTGAAGAACTATCCATGGGGCAAATTGGTGGAGCGCTAAATAGTGAATACCATTTAAACCTAACAAATCCTGCCTCTTTTTCAGAATTAAAATGGACAACCTATGTTTTTTCCGGTGGGACGAAAGGTATTACAATTGATGACGGAGTTAATAAACAAACAAGTTCTGCTACTTCATTGACGTATATCGCACTGGGAATTCCGATAAGAACCAATCAAGGACTTGCATTTGGATTGCAGTTAAATACTGCAGTTGGATATTCTTTATTGGATTCACAATATGAAGATATTGACGGCGAAAACACTTTGGTTGAAACAACAAAATTAACTGGTGAAGGAGGAACTAACAAAGTCTTTCTTGGTTATGGCTATCACTTTCCTTTCAACCTAAATCTAGGACTGGAAGCTGCATATATTTTTGGTGGTATTGAAAATAGTATATTGAACAGAAGACTTGGTGTTCAATTAGCTACTAAAAGCAAATCAGATGCTTATGTCAAAGGGTTTTCTTATAAGCTTGGAGCACAGTATATCCATGATCTAAAAAATAACCTGAAACTCAAAATTGGAGTTTCCGCTACAATGAGTAATACCCTGGATGAAAAAGGAGATCTTTATTTATTAACTGTAGAAAATAGTGAAGGTGGAGGTAATATAATTGACATAGATACCATATCAAATTATTCAGCTCAAATAGAATCACCTATTAAGTCAGTTTTAAGTGCCGGAATAGGAAAAGATAACAAATGGTTTGTAGGCGCCGAATATACATTTCAGGATGGTATTGATTTTAACGGTGGTATTTATGATGATATTACCAATTATTATTATGATAAATCAAACGCAATTGGATTTGGTGGATATTATATTCCGAAGTTTAATTCAATAGCAAGTTACTGGCACAGAGTTACGTACAGGGCAGGATTTAACTATAAAAATCTTGGATTGGTAATAAATGATACTGATATTGAAGAATATGGCATATCTTTTGGTGCTAGTTTACCACTGGGTCTCCGAATATCAAATGCTAATATTGGATTTGAGTTTGGTAAAAGAGGGACAAATAAAAATAACTTAATTCAAGAAAATTTTTATAATTTTAGAGTAAGTTTGTCACTGAATGATAAATGGTTTAAAAAACGCAAAATTTATTAATATTAACAAATCTTAAATATGAGAACAAAAAAGACGGTATTGATAATTAGTATGTTTCTATTTTTAGGAATGTCTGTATCAATGAAGGCACAAGACAAGTATGGAAGTGATCCTGATAAATGTAAAACGAACCTTTCTCTTTTCCATGAAGCAGCAAAGATGAAAAATTATGCAGCCGCTATTGATCCATGGCTATGGTGTTATGATAATTGTCCTAAATCATCAAAAGTTCTATACAGTGATGGTATCAAAATTTATGAATCAAAATATGATGCTGCAGCCGGTGTTTTTATGCCACCAAAAGGTCAAAAAGTTCAAACCAATGACGATATTTATAGAATTGGTAGACAATACTTCGATATTTCGAAAGCAAATAAGGCTGAATTAGCAAAGCTTGGAAAACAAATTGAAGGTATTTATACACAACGAATCAAATATTTTCCAGATAATCTAGGAAAAGTTTATAGTGACTGGGCGAATTTTTTATTCAAAAAAGCTATTGTTGAAGGAATTCCTCAAAGAGATGCCATTTTTGATAAATTAGGAAAATCATTTAAAGCAGATCCAACGGGCATGAGTGTTAAAAATCTAGGACACTATTTTAAAGTATTTACTGTTCATCACAAAGATACCAATCCACAGAAGGTTTTTGATATGTATGACGATATAACAGAAGCTGTAGGTACAAAAATGGATACCTATTCAAAAGATTTGGATGTTTGTCAGGCTAAGGTAGAATCAGGTAAAACATTAACTTCTAAAGAAAAGAAAAGAAAACACGCCCGTGAAGTAAACCTTATTGCTTTAGGTCAGGTTGAAGGACTTTTAGATAATACCCTAAGTGAAGTTGCAACCTGTGATAGACTAATACCATTATATAAGGACAGTTTTGAAAAGAACAAATCTGATGCAAAATGGTTAAAAAGAGCTGTTTCCAGATTAAATCAAAAAGGATGTACCGAAGCTGATATTTATCCTAAAATGGTTGAAGCATATGTAAATGCTGCACCATCATCAGATGCATTTGTTTTTTATGCCGGTTTATTAATGGAAAAAAACGAAACTAATAAAGCCGTTGAATACTTTAAAAAAGCGATTAATCTTGAGCAGGATGCATATAAAAAAGCAAAATATTATTACAGAATTGCCAATGTCTTTAAAAAGAGAGGTGCGAGAAGTAAATCAAGAGAATATGCCCGTTTAGCTTTAAAAGAAAGACCAAGTATGGGTCATGCTTATTTATTAATAGCTAATTTATATGCTGCCAGTGCAAATTCTTGTGGTACCGATGAAATTTCAAAACGTATGGTGTATGTTGCAGCAGCAGATAAAGCCAGAAAAGCAAAATCTGTTGACCCGGGTATTACTTCTACAGCTAATAAATACATCAAAAGTTATATGGCAAGTGCACCTTCTAAAAAACTTATTTTCCAGGAAGGTTTAAAATCTGGTACAGCTTTTAAAATTGGTTGCTGGATTGGAGAGACAGTACGGATCCCTTAAATTAATAATGCGAAAGAACAACTCAAATATTTTATCAAACATTGCTGCTATCTTTTTAGTAGCAATGTTTTTTTCTTGTGGAAATAAAATAAAAGAGGTGGAAGATTTTTTAGCTGATAAAAATCTGCCAATAGGGGAAGTCAAAAATGTTTATTTGATCCATACAGATTCAGGAAGAATAAATACCAAGTTGATCGCACCGTTAATGTTAGACTTTTCAAACAGAAAAGAACATCCCTATTCAGAGTTTCCTAATGGTATAAAAATTGTCTCTTTTGACAAAAAAGGAGATTCTGTAATTTTAACTGCAGATTATTCTATCTCTTTTAATAAAACCAGTATTTCGGAAGTTAAAAATAACGTGGTTGTAGTCAACGAAACCGATGGTTCAAAATTAATGACCGATCAGCTTTTTTGGGATGCAAATGAGCACTATATTTATACGGAAAAGAAATTTATTTTAATTTCAAACGCTGATACAATCAAAGGAATTGGATTTGAATCGAATGAAGATCTGTCAAAAGTAAATATGAAATCTATTCACGATTCCCAAATATACGTTAAAGAGAACCAGTAAATTATGGTAAAATATTTTAAGTTTTTCGAATATGCCTATCTGGTTATAGCAATAGTTTTTATTGTTGAAACCGTATTGAACTGGAGTTTAAACCGGCAAAAAGCATATATTTATCTGGCTTTTTCAGGATTAGCAGTTTTTATGTACTTTTTCAGAAAAAAGCATAGAAAAAAATATGAAAATCAGGGAAAATGATATCTAACATTTTAATCATATTAGCGTCCATAATATTCTCTGCTTTTTTTTCAGGAATGGAAATTGCTTTCGTTTCTGCAAATAAAATACATATTGAATTAGAAAAGAAAAAAAATACTTTTTTAGCTAAAATTCTTTCTAAACTTACACAAAAACCTTCCAAATTCATCACCACCATGCTGGTTGGAAACAATATTACACTTGTGATTTACGGCTATTTTATGGGGGAATTATTGATGAGGTTTTTATCTCCTTCTATTCCAAATGCTTTTGCATTATTACTGATTCAAACATTGATATCGACACTTATTATATTAGTAACAGCTGAATTTTTACCCAAGGCAATTTTTCGAATTTATGCCAATGAAACATTGAATATATTTGCCATACCTGCATATATATTTTTTATTCTTTTCTATATCCTTTCTCAATTTATCATTTGGATTACCGATTTCTTTTTAAAGGTCTTTTTTAACACCAAAGAAGATCAGGTGCAACTGGCCTTCAGCAAGGTTGAATTGGGGAATTATATTTCAGAACAATTAAAAACTATTGATGATAAAGTGGACTCTGAAATTCAGATATTTCAAAACGCACTTGATTTTCATGATGTAAAAGCAAGAGAAGCCATGATTCCAAGAACGGAGATCATTGCTGTTGATGTGCATGAGTCATTAAAAAATTTAAAACAATTATTCGTAGATACAGGATTATCAAAAATAATGGTATATACTAATTCATTGGATGATATTATTGGATATGTGCATGTTTTTGAACTTTTTAAAAAACCAAAGAGTATTCGTTCTATTTTACTTCCTATTGAAATTGTTCCTGAAACAATGATGATCCATGATATTTTAAATGATCTCATTAAAAAAAGTAAAAGTGCTGCAATTGTATTAGATGAATATGGAGGTACCAGTGGTTTAATTACAATTGAAGATATTATTGAAGAATTGTTTGGCGAAATTGAAGATGAGCACGACTCTTTCACTTTACTTGAAGAAAAATTAAATGATCGTGAATTTAATTTTTCCACACGATTAGAAGTTGATTATTTAAATGAAACATATCAATTGAATTTAAAAGAAGACAATGCTTATGAAACATTGGGCGGTCTTATTATGGATCATACTGAAAATATACCTGCAGCTGGTGAAGTTATTGAAATTGATCATTTTCAATTTACCATCTTAAAAGAATCGACTTCAAAAATTGAAGAAGTTTACTTAAAACTTTTATCTAAAGATTAATACCTTATTTTTTAGATGAAAAAATACTTCTAAACTCCTTTCATTATTAAAAGGTAAATTGTACTTTCGCACCCTGAAATTTAAAAGAAAAGAAAATGGCAGTACTATCGAAAATTAGAGAACGATCACTATTCCTTATCATTATAATTGCATTAGCATTATTTTCATTTGTACTTAGTGGTCTTTTTGACGGAAATCTTTTTAATAAAAATAAAACAAATATTGGAGAAGTTAACGGTGAACCTATTAACCGTGAAGAATTTGCACAACAAGTAGAGTCTTACAGAACAAGATCCAACGGAAGATCATCTAATATGCAAAATGTAAAAAATGCATGGGATAATCTGGTAAGTGAAAAACTATATAAAACCCAATTGGAAAAATCGGGAATTGTAGTTGGTGAAAAAGATATTTGGGATGCAATTGTTCAGCAAGTTTCTCAATATAACAATCCACAATTTTTAAATGAAATTGGAACTTTTGATCAGGAAAAATTAAAAGAATATATCGCTACCCTACAAGATAACGCGGAGGAAAGTGAACAATCAAAAGCAGAATGGCTTAATTGGTTGAATTTTGAGAAAAATATCAAAACAAATTTAGAGCGTACAAATTACAACTCATTGATAAATGCAGGTTTGGGAAGTACATTGAACGAAGGTAAAAACAACTACTACTTTCAAAATACCAATGTCAATCTTGATTATGTATATGTGCCTTTTACCAGTATCTCTGACAGTTTGATTACTGTTTCAAAAGATGAAATTAAAACCTATGTAAAATCACATGCCAAAGATTTTAAAGTGGATGAATCAAGAGATATTGAGTACGTTATGTTTGACATTAAAGCAACTCCTGAAGATGAAAAGGAGATTGAAACTAAAATGGCTCAATTAATCAATGATAGAGAAGAGTATAGCAATGCCGCAAAATCTAAAGTGAATTTAATTGGATTTAAAAATGCTAATAACATAAAAGAATTCTTTTCTGATTATGGTTCTGATTCTCCTTATGATGAAAATTATCACACAAAAAATAGTATTTCTAAAATTTTATCTGAAAATCTTTTAGATAAAGAGATCAATGAAGTATATGGTCCATATAAAGAAAATGGGTTTTATAAATTATCTAAAATTGTGAATGTAAAACAAATGCCCGATTCTGTAAAAGCAAGCCATATCTTGATTCCTTTTATAGGTACTTCTACAGCAGATCCTACTGTTACTAAAACAGAAGCTCAGGCTAAAATTTATGCTGATAGTATTTTAACAGTAGTCAAAGCAAATAAATCTAAATTTGAAACACTTGCAAAAGAAATTTCTGTTGATAAGGGAAGTGGTGCCAAAGGTGGTGATCTTGGATGGTTTACATACACAAGAATGATACCTGAGTTCAGAGATTATGTTTTTGAAAATAAAGTTGGTGACATAGCTGTTGTAAAATCTCAATTTGGATTTCATATTATAAAAATTGATGGTCAGAAAAATCATCAAAAGAATGTTCAAATTGCTACTTTTTCACATAAAATTTTACCTTCAGAGAAAACAGAAAATGATGTTTTTGAAAAAGCAGAGACATTTGCTTCAGATGTTTCATCTGGTAAAGATTTTGCAGAAACCGGAAAAGAAAAAAATTATGTTGTAAGACCTGTTCAATATATAGAGGCTATAGATGACAATATTGCTCAATTAGGATCTCAAAGACCTATTGTTAGATGGGCATTTGAAGAAGGTACAAATGAAGGTGATATCAAGCGATTTGATATTGATAATGGATATGCAGTAATTAAATTAAGCAAAAAGAACAAAGCCGAATTAGCAATTAGAGGTAAAAATGTTCGCCAGATCATTTTAAATGAAAAGAAAACTGCACTGATCAAAGAAAGATCATCAGGTGATACTTTAGACGAAATTGCAAAACAAAATAATACTTCTGTCAGATCAGCTAAGGCGGTGTCTAGTTCCAGCCCTGTATTTGCAGGTCAGGGTAGATTTCCTGAAATAGCAGGAGTAGTAACTTCTTTAGAAGAAAATCAGTTGACTAAAAATATCAAAGGTCGTTCAGGTGTTCTTTTTGCAAAAGTTACCAAGAAAAATTTACCTGCTGATATTAAAAATTACAGTTCTAATAAGAAAAATATTGAAAGAACCTTGCAAAATCGCAATGTTCAAATATATAATGCTATTAAAGAAAATGCAGAAATTGAAGATAACAGAGCTTATTTTTATTAAAAATAGTTAACCATATCATCTAATTTTGTATTTTTGCCATTGATTCTATAAAAAAAATTGGCTTAAAGAGTGTTTTTTATGAAGTTTTTATATATTTGTTAAAAATTACTTAAATTTTAAGCTAGAATTACATTTAACACAAACATTATAAATTAAAATTGATTACAATGAAACATTTAAAAAAAGGTTTATTAATTCTATTAGTGATTGTTGCTTTCAACAACGTTAATGCACAAGACGAAGATAACCCATGGTCTATCGAGATAGGTACCAATGCGGTTGATTTTTATCCAACTGGAGCTGACTGGCCATTGCCATTTGCTGGTATCCCTGAAGATTCAGGAAATCCTTATTTAGGAGGTTTTGGAGAAGATTTCTTCAATGTAAATGACCACTGGAACACTGCTTCCGTAATTTCAAGAATTAGAGTTGGCCGTTATATCGGTGCTGGATTTGGAATTGGATTAGCTGGTTCTTTTAACAAAATTGATAAAATAGGAGATTATGAAGCTTCAGATCTTTCTTATTTTGCTACTGATTTAGATATCAGATGGGCACCACTTCACGGATGGTTTGACCCGTACCTATTAGTAGGTGGTGGTTACACTTGGATTGATGAAGCAGGTAACGGTACTGTAAACGGTGGTTTAGGTATTAACTTCTGGTTCAACGATTTTATCGGAGCTAACGTACAATCTATGTACAAGCACTCATTTGATGATGCTGCAATTGAGACACTTCCTCATTTCCAACATGCTTTAGGTCTTAACTTCAAATTTGGAGGAAAAGATACAGACGGTGATGGTATCTATGACAAATATGATGACTGTCCTGAGGTTGCTGGTTTAGAAGCTTTCAACGGTTGTCCTGATTCTGATTTAGACGGTATCAAAGATTCTGAAGATGCATGTCCTAACACTCCAGGTTTAGCTGAATTTAATGGTTGTCCTGATACTGACGGTGACGGAATCATTGACAAAGATGATGCATGTCCAACGGAAGCAGGTCCTGCTTCTACTAACGGATGTCCTGATAGAGATGGTGATGGTATCGCTGACAAAGATGATAATTGTCCAGATGTAGCAGGTCCAGCTGAAAATAACGGTTGTCCTTGGCCAGATGCTGACGGAGACGGTGTATTAGACAAAGATGATAACTGTCCAAATATTGCAGGTCCAGCTTCTAATAACGGTTGCCCAATTGTAACTGATGAAGTTCAACAAGAATTATTAGACTTAGCTAGAGCAATCTTCTTTAACGTGAACAAATTCACATTTACTGAAGAAACTCAAGTAAGACTTACTAAAATCAGTTCAATCTTAGACGGATACAAAACTATCGCCTTTACAGTTGAAGGTCATACAGATGATACTGGTAGTGCAGCATACAACAAAAAA
>JAOZTG010000263.1 GCA_029939235.1 Flavobacteriaceae bacterium | reverse complement strand
TCAGTTCTTCATTATTCTTGGCTTTTGATGGGATGCCTAAACTAATTGATCCTGTAAAAGGAGCATCTTTGTTTGAATTGAGAACCTATGAAGGATTTTCAGAAGATGCTGTAAAACGCAAGATCAATATGTTTAATAAAGAGGAAATTCAGCTTTTTTTAAAGACAAATTTACATCCTGTTTTTTTTGGTGAGATGATTGCTGGTCCGTATAGACCAAGCTTAACTTATATGTTGAATTTTAAGGATATGGCAGAACATGATTCCAGTTGGAAGGATTTTATCAATCATCCTGAGTGGAAAGCTATGAGCAGCAAAGAGGAATATGCAAATACTGTATCAAATATCAGAAAGGTGTTTTTAAAGCCTATATAATTGGATATACAGGTTTACAAATGAATGTTTTAATATTCAATTTTATGAGTGAACAAAAAAAGTACCCAAATTTTGATCTAACCGGAAAAGTTGCCATAATTACCGGTGCAGCCAGAGGTTTGGGCAAAGCTTGTGCCTTGGCATTAGCAAATGCCGGTGCAGATATTGGATTAGGCTTAAGAGATATTACTACAGCAAAGGATCTGGAACAGGAGATCAAAACCATGGGAAGGAAGGTGATTCGTTTGCAAATGGATGTTTCAAGTCTTCAACAAATTAGCGAATCAGTTGAAATTATGGTTAAGAAATTTGGTAAAATTGATATTCTTGTGAATAATGTTGGGGTTGCACCCGATAATCCTGCTGAAAAAGTTACGGAGGCTGATTTTGATCATACCATCAATCTAAATTTAAAAGGTACTTTTTTTACAGCTCAGGCGGTTGGTAAACAGATGATCAAACAAGGTTCTGGTCGTATTATAAATATGAGTTCTCAGGCCGGTTTTATTGCTCTGGAAGATGAGTCGATCTATTGTATGACCAAAGCGGCAATCAACCATTTAACCAAAAACCTTGCCTCTGAATGGGCAAAATATAATATCAATGTAAATGCGGTGGCGCCAACTTTTATAGAAACACCGGGTACCAAACCCTGGCTTGATGATAAAGATTTTAGACAAGGAGTTCTGGATAGGATACCATTAGGGAGAATTGGAAAACCAATGGAGGTAGCCGGAGCAGTTGTGTTTCTTGCTTCTGACGCTTCTTCTTTAATTACAGGAGATATTATGCTGATCGATGGAGGTTGGACAACCAGATGATTTGATAAAAGAATTTAGGTTTAACAAAAATATATTTTGAAAAAACACTTCACATTAATACTATCCATAATTTTAGCAATTATTATCATGGTGAATTTTGCAGCAGGTAAAAAAGAAAAACAGCTTTATTCTATATTGGAAATATACGATATCACTACAAATAAAAGAGAAGTTATTCTGCAAGAGAAGGTTCATTTTGAAGCACCAAACTGGAGTATGGATGGAAAATTTTTAATCATCAACAGTTCAGGAAAACTATATAAAATTGATCTGGATAAAAAAACCCGGGAATTGATTAACACTGATTTTGCTGATAAATGTAATAATGATCACGGAATTACTCCTGATAATAAAAGTATAATCATTAGTCATCACGATGAAACGGTTGATTTAAATGGCAGAGAAAGTTGGAAAAATTCAAGAATTTTTATTTTACCGATCAATGGGGGTATTCCACAATTAATTACCGAAAAAGCACCTTCTTTTTGGCATGGAATATCACCTGATGGACAAACATTGGTTTATACGGCAGAGCGTGATGAAGTGTTTAATATTTATGGAATTGATATCAAAGGAGGAAAAGAAAAGCAGCTGACAAATACAAATGTTTTGGATGATGGCCCGGATTTTTCACCTGACGGGAAATATATTTATTATAACACATTCGACTCTGGCAGTATGGAGATCTGGAGAATGAGCTCAGAGGGGAAATTACACGAACAATTAACCAGGGATGAGTTTTCGAATTGGTTCCCACATCCAAATCCTAATGGTGAAAATTTCGTTTATATTGCTTATGAAGAGGATCAGGGCCAAAGTCATCCGGCAATGAAAAAAGTAAGCTTAAAATTATTTGACCTGAAGAATAATTCCATAAGAACTTTGTGTAAATTTACAGGCGGTCAGGGATCAATTAATGTCCCTTCCTGGTCTCCAGATGGAAGTAAATTTGCATTTGTGTCCTATGAAGAAAAGTAAATACATAAAATTCAGATCATTATTTATAATTCAGATGGATCTGACTTAATAGATAACTGAAATTACCATAATATTACAATTAAATTTTATCTCATGAAAAAAATAACAATTTTTATAGGCATAGTTGTAGCAATCCTCCTTTTTAGTTGTAATTCTAAACCTGAAAAAGCAATAAAAGAACAGAAGCAAGTTACTCCACAAAGTTCTATGATAAAGAAAATAGCTGAGTTAAAAAAAGCAGGATATGAAATTGTTGATTACCATGGACATCTAAAAGGAGGCTTGACTATAGAAGAATTGTTAGAACACTCTAAAAAAACAGGAATTGAATATGGTGTAGCGTTTAATGCTGGTGTAGGGTTTCCTATTACAGATAATGCCACACTTTTGGCTAACTATAACCAGTATAAAGATTATCCGGTAATGCTAGCCATGCAGGCCGAAGGCAGAGAATGGGTAGATATGTTCTCTAAAGAAAATATCAGCACATTTGACTATGTATTTACTGATGCTATGACTTGGACAGATACCAAAGGAAGAAGAATGCGCCTTTGGATGCCTGAAGAAGTTTTTGTAGATGATAAAGATGATTTTATGGATCAGCTGGTAAGTCAAATTGTTGGTGTGATGGAAAAAGAGCCTATAGATCTGTATGTTAATTCCACATTTTTGCCAGATGTACTTCAACCGGAATATGATGTTTTATGGACTACAGAACGAATGGATAAAGTGATCAATGCTGCTGTGACCAACAATATTGCTATTGAGATCAATGCACGATATAAAATTCCTTCAGCAACTTTTATAAAAAGAGCAAAAGCTGCCGGAGCAAAATTTAGTATGGGTACGAATAATACAGATAAGAATCTTGGCACTTTGGATTATGCTATAGAGATGATTGATGTATGTGGGCTGGAGCCCTCTGATTTTTTTAAGCCTTTAAAGAAGTAAGCAAAATTAGGGTAAACTATTCATTTCTTTGTGTAACTCTATTTTTACTTTGCGAAACTCTGCGTAATAGCTAAAAGTATAGTTGAATAAAGCAACACTTCGTTGTGTTTTTGTTTCTCACAAAGCCTCTACGATGCAAAGTGTTGAAAATCAGGAGAAATAAAAACGATACATTTACTCATAAAACCTGATTATGAGATTATTAAAAATTATAAACGAACTAATGTTAAAAAGAAGAATTTAGTTAGGTAGATAAAAATGGAGATATTCTATTTGAAGAGGTGATTTTTACAATCCAGTACCTAAAGAGATTCCCCATGCAAAATCCTCTTTAGCCCATCCA
>JAOZTG010000095.1 GCA_029939235.1 Flavobacteriaceae bacterium | reverse complement strand
ATTTTAAAAAGGCAAAGTTGCTAATTTATGAAGGAAAATGAGAAAGATTAAATAGGTTTAAGAGTTATTTTGGACTACAGGTTACATTAAAGAAAAATCTAAATAAATATTTTGAAAATAAGTTTTTGAAAAATCTTTTATTGTGTTAAAAAAATGTGTCCTACATTGTTTAAAGTAGGACGCATTAACATAATTGATAAAATAATTATTTTGTTATTTTTTGGAATTTGGAAGAATCAAAAAACTTGGGCGTAAAAATAATCATAGTATAAAAAACATAATTGGTACCTCCTTTGTTAATGCCCCATAGTTTATTATAACCATCTGAAGGCATACCATAAGAAAATCCAGTCATCCATTTAACATTTTTAACAACCTTTCTTATGTATGTTAAATCTATGGTATTGGCCAAATTTCCATCATAATAAAAAATTGGTTCATCGTCACTTTTGATTATTGATTTGGCATTTTCAACTGTAGAAATATAATTGTAATCAAGCCAAATAATATCTTTAGAAGTTAAATTATATTTTAAACTTAATCCCAGGCTGAAAAGTCCGCCATTACCAGTACTTTTTGGTACAACAAACCAATCTAAAAAACCTCCATAATAAGGGTGTCTAGCTCCATATAACAGATTATATGTATGTGCGGTATTATTATAATCAGCATCAGTATTTTTAGTATCATGACCGGATAAACGTTCCATTTTTGTAGATACTTCTAATTTTTTTTCCATCGCTCTATATCCAAATTGAGCAGTAAACATATTGGCTTCAATTTTTTTTCCTTGAATATTAGAGCCATTTTGGATAAATGCATTGGCTACAGCAAAGAATCCATCAGTTACTTTCATATTTGGAGAACCAACATTGATGGTATTTGTATTGTAATTAAAATGAAGACCTTCGGTGCCAGTAATATAAATTGTGTTTTTTGTGCCTTCTTTTTGATAACCGGTAGCAATAGCTGTAAAAGAAATATACATTTTATTTTTAATATTCTTTTTCAAATAAAAGAAACTCTGTGTTTGAATTGGGTTAAATTTTCCAAAATAATCTGTAACTCCAGAATAATCATTTCCTGTCAATTCTCTAAAAGAATCTCTACTGTTATAAGAGGCACTTAAATCCCATCTCCATCCGGTTTCATGATTATTATGGGTAAAAGTAACAGCATCATAGGCTAATCCGGAATCCCACCAATTACGCCAAGAGATATGTCTTTGGTCATCATATTTCATTTCCTGACGTCCTATCCTGATATTACTTATTTCATTAAATTTATAATTTACCCAGGCTTCATATATATCTAAATTATTATAAGATTTTCCTAAAACACCGGTACCAACAACATTGTCGGCATCTCCCCATGTACGTATATCCTGTATTGATATTAATGTACTAAATTTTTCTGCATTGTAACGAAAATTTAGACGAGTACGTTGCCCTACGTGAAATGCTGCATCAGTTTCTGATGAAATAGGCTTTTTATAACCGTGTAATGCCTGACCACGTGTACGAAATTGTGCATCAATTTTAAATTGAGCATTTGCATTTATAAAAAATACAAGTAATAATCCGACTATTAATAATTGTTTTGTTTTCATTTTCTTATGATTAGTTGTTGTAAGAGCAAGAGATAAGTCTGCCTGCATTTTATTATCAGGCAGACCATATAAATTTAAAAACTATTTTACCAATGTATAATTGGCAATTTTTTTAGAAGAGAAGCCATGCCAGTCATCTTCTTTGTTCATCATATCGGTATTCATAAAGCTATTGGCTCCATATGCTAAAGCTTTGGCATCATAACCTAATATTTTTAAATATGCGGTTACAAAAGCTGCATGCTGACCTGTGAAGCAATAAGTTACAATTTCTTTGTTGGTAGGTAATGTGTATAAGTCAGTGCTTGTGCTCAATGATTTCTTTGGAGTATATTGAAGAGATTCTGGTATATGGCCTTCATTATATTTAGTTTCTGGCCAGTAATTTACGATATAATAATTTGTAGGATTTTTGAATAATTCAGGAGCATTAACTAATAATGATTTGTAAGGTATATTTAAAGCATCTTGAGCACACAATTTTAAGATATCTTTGGCATTTGTTTTTCCGGTTTTTAAAGTTGGGTGTCCTCCTTTGGCAGGTTTATCATTAGGTACTACTTCCAATTGATCTACAAAATCATTAGAAATATTTTTTAACCAATAGTCTTTTGCCAGATTTTTATTCCATGAGCTCATACCAGCTTTCATTGCGAAAACATTATTATATCCCAATAATCTCATAACACCGGTTACATAGCTGGAAGATTGACCAGAATAGCCAACCAATACTATTTTAGTATAAGATTTTGGTGTCATTTTTTCAAAACTATTAATCATATCTTTTGCAGAAATATTAGTAGTATTTTTAATATGACCTTTTGCGAAATCTTCTGGACTACGTGTGTCAATAATCTTAAATTTTTCATTGTTAATATTTTCATAAACTTCTTTGGAAGTTATCAAAGTTGGCACTGCTTTGCTATTGATGAAATCACCATTTCTTTCTAGATAGCTAACGAGAACATCAAATTCATTTATAGCTACTTTTTCAGTTTTTATTGTTTTTTGGTCTTCAGTTGTTTTGCTCTGTTTACAGCTTACAAACAGTAAGGAAGTAATAATAAATATGCCTATTAAATTAAATGATACTTTTTTCATGTTTTAGATTTTTTAAATTATATATTTTTTAAATTTTGTGCAAAATTAGAGCTAAACATCACTTTTAAAAGTGACTTTTGTCATTATTATAAAAAAATAACAGTAAGATAAGTACCTTTAATTGTGGTTTTTGTTACCTGTTTTTGTATCTGAAAACAAAAAAAATGCCCTATGAAAAATTCATAAGACATTTTTTTTATAAGAGTTAAACAAACTCAATAAGAATTTTAACAACCTCCTTCAGCTACTCTTTTTTTCTTTTTAGGTCTTGGTAAAACTTTTTTAGAAGCAGATTTTTTAGGTTCACTCACATTACCTGAAAAACTTTGTGCTTTCGCCATTACTTGAGCATAGTTAACAGATGGTTTTTCTAAATCGTAATTTTTAATTTGAAATTTACTTTCCGTATATTCAGTTTCTACACATAGTATTTTAACATTTTCATAACCTAATTGATAAAGTAACATCCATACACTATCCGCTTCATCAGGATTCTCACCATAAATAATAATTGTTTTATCTCCATTCTTTAACCCTCTTAGTAACTTAGTGGTACTATCTTCAAATGCTTGATGTATGGAAATGTTAACGGCATTTTTAAAATGCCCTTTTGAATATTCAAAATTACTTCTAATATCAAACAAATCGTACTGTGATTGATCTAGCGAATTAAACTCATCCAATGTAAGGATATAATCTCCTTCCATAATTTTTTGAAGTGTTGTTGCCGTATCTTTTTCAAAAACATACTTTGGTTTTCTAAATGATAAAACACCTATCAATATAACCAATAAAAATAAAACGGCTGATATGGAAATTCTTTTTGTTTTTTCTAATTCTTTCATAATTTAACGTTTCATAAAATGAAATTATAATTTTTAACAGCCACCTTCAGCTACTCTTTTTTTCTTTTTCTTACCGGTAATCACTTTTTTTGTTTTAACTGCTTTCTTTTCAGTTTTAGGTGCTCCAACTCCAAAATACATACCTGCAGCTTTTCTAAAATCATATAATTTAAAAGCTTCTCTAGGCATGGTTTCTTTAGGATATTTTGGGTTGATAATGGTATTAAACCATTCATTTAGACCTCCTTTTAAAACATAAAGATTTTTAAAACCTAATCGATTTCCTAACATCCAGGCCTGATCTGCATAAAAACTATCATTTGAGAACAGAACTACATCATAAACATCCTGATCAATGTAGCCAATAAAATCATCATCTAACAAGTTATTTAATGGAATATTGATAGCATTTGGCAAAGAAAAATCATTGAATTCTTTTTCAGATCGAGTGTCAATCAATAAGATGGAAGGATCTTGATTTACCAGTTTTTCTGCTAATAGATCTGTGCTGATATAGCGCTCGGAACTTACAGCATTTTTAACAAATAATTTTGGTTCTATTCCTTCATTCTTTTTATACTTTGGTAACAGTACCAAACCGGTAGCTAATAAGACAAGAATTAATGCCAGTATCTGGTATTCTCTTTTAACAATGAATTTTTTGGTTTTATAACGTTTTGACATAACTTAAATATTTTTAATAGAATACTTTTTTAACTTTACTTCTAACCCAGTCAGAAAACACAAAAGAGACAATTGCTATGATCGTAAAGATCAAAATAATCCAGTAGGGAGATATATTCAAAATATCAACCATGGTGATATGACCTAAATTAGAGCCATTAAAAAGAGGTTCAATAAAATTAAATGCTTCCGCAAATATAAATATGCCTATGACTAGTCCTAATGTAAACGCCATGGCATCGATTTTGCCAATTGCAGCTGCACAGAAACTTGTACCAGGGCAAAATCCACCGGCTAGAAATCCGACTCCCATGATCATCCCGCCAATAATTGCAGCCCACAAATATGTTGGTTGAATGTAGAGTTGAGAAATATCTACAAAGTTTAGATAATCCATATAATATAATCCAATAACAGATACTACTGCTGAGGTGAAGAACACTTTTAATACTACAAAATCGTAGCCATAAAATACACCCGCTAACTTTCTGGAAGATGAAAATCCGGAAGCTTCTAATATGTATCCAAAAGCCATTCCAATTAAAATTGCTATTACAAAATTCCATTCTACTGGAATTAGTCCGTTAGGAATTAATGGTCCCATAATTATTTTTATTTTTATTTATTAAATCCAGTTTTTTCTAAAAAAGTAAGCAACTAAAAAGCCAGTGCCAAAAATAGAGAGCATTGTAATAAACCCACCTACTGATAAAACTGCCATGCCACTTAATGCTGCACCACTCGTACATCCTCTTGCTATTTGAGCACCTAATCCAAATAATAATCCACCCATTAAAGCAAATATCAATCTTCTTCTGCCCGAAATTTTAGGAGAATGTTGTACTTTTAGTTTCAGTCTACCGGTTAATGCTCCTGATAAAAAAGCTCCTAACAATACGCCAATTGCTTCAAAAACCAACCAGTTGTTCATAGGTGATTCGTCCTCTTTGATAAACTTACTGTAATATGCATTATTTTCTGCATGTGTAGGAGCAACAGTATGTACCATTGTAACAACAGTACTTTTAACTGCACCGCTGGCTCCTAAGCCCCTGCCGGTGAGATAAAATGTTGCAATTATTAAAAGTCCTAACAAGAACCCTCCAAAATATGGATTCCAGTAAACATGTCTGTTTTTTTGTTTCTTTCCTTTCATAATATTAATATAGATATCTTGTTATTTGACCGGCTTCTACCATTACCATTCTAAAAATTAACCCCCCCATTAAAATTAATAAGGCAGGAATAACAGATGGAACTTTAAAGCCCATTAATTCAGCACCTTCTAATGTTGCAGGGAAAATTAATCCCAGTATGACTACAAACACAAAGAACATTACTGTAAACTCACCATTTACCAAAACCTGCATGGCTTCTATTTGTACTGCTGATCCTGCAGCCATTCCCATTAACAGGTGAATGATCAAACCAAGTTCAAGAATGATAAGAGCCAAGTCAATTTGTGTCAATAAGTGTTTTTCAAAATGATTTTTTGAAAATAATATGATCGATGCAGCACCTGTTGATAAACCTGAAGTTAAAAATAAAGGTCCTAAAATAGGATTATTCCATAATGGTCGGGCATTAAAAGCAGATAGTAAAATACCTGTGTAAATACCTAAAATAACTGCTAATGGCAGCATTACCATAGCCATTGTTCTTCTGTTTTTTATCAGATAAGCCTGAAATTTTTTAAGCCAATCAAATTTCCAGTCCCATTTAGGGAATATCTCTGTAGAATAACTAAATACCCAAAGAAAAGATAATATACTTACAATTAATAAAACCCAGGCTCCCCATGACATAGGAGATTCAAGTCTAATGGTTGTATACAATTGCCAGGCGTAAAACATATGGGTTAGATCATACATTAAAGCCATTAAACCAATACTAATAGCAATAACGGCAACGATCATAGCTCCTTTTACAGTTGTAGGAAAATCTTTTTCCTTTCTCATAATTGTAAAAAGAGAGGCAAAGAATATAATACCTGCAGCCATTCCTCCTAAAAATAGATAAAGAGAGATTGGAAAGTGCCAGACTTGTAATACAGGGTCTATATTTGGAATATTTCTCCCGCTTATAAAAATTTCTTCTTGCATGATAATATTTTTACTTGATTAAATAATAAACATTTGGTTTTGTTCCGGCTTCAGGAGCTAAAACTTTATGTTTTCTTGATTTTAATAATTGTGACACTTCACTGGTTGGATCATCAAGATCTCCAAAATACATACATTTTGTTGGACAAACAGATACACAAGCAGGTAACTGGCCTTTTTCTAGTCTGTGATGACAAAAAGTACATTTATCAACATGTCCCTCAGGATGCTGGTAACGAGCATCATATGGGCAAGATTCTATACAGGCTCCACAACCAATACATTCATTTGCTGTTACTTTAACAATACCACCTTCTACAATATGACTTGCACCAGTTGGACAACATCTAACACATGGGGCGCTACTGCAATGATTACATCGTTCGGATTTTAATTCCAATTCCAAAGTTGGGTAGGTGCCACTTACTGATTCCGTTATCCAATCTCTGCAATATCCTATAGGAACATTGTTTTCGGTTTGACATGCAACAACGCAGTCGCTACATCCGACACATTTTAGTGTGTCTATTACCATTGCATATCTCATACTTCAATATCTTTATGTGGATTATTGGTTATAAATTTGACAAAATTGCCTCGCATAGCTGAGCCACCCATAATTGGATCTGTAGCTACTTTGGTAATTAATTGCGTATCACAAGCTCCTTTACCATAAGCTCTTGTCAATTTTTTATTATGCTGACCAAAACCGTGGTACATATATACAGAGTCCCATCTGATTCGTTCGGTTACTCTAACCTTAATAGGAAATTCAGAAATTACACCATCTTGATTTTCTAACCAAACTTCTTGTTCATTTATCAACCCTTCAATTCTTGCAACTTTAGGATTAACCCAAAGTTTATTTTCATCCATTAGATCATTTAAATTAGGATTGTTGATGGTTCTGCTAAAAGTATGCATAGGTGAACGTCCGTAATTTAATCTGTAAAAACCTTGTTCAGGATGATCATGTGATGTGTAAACTGGCATAGGGTCAAAACCTAATTCTTCTAATTCGGCAGAGTAAAATTCAATTTTACCACTGTGCGTTCCAAACTCATGATGTTGACCTTCTTCTATGAACATAGAGCCTGATTTTCTTGGGAATTTTTTAACTCCTATTTTTTTCATTTCCTCTAATGAAGTTCCCAATTCTTTCAATTGCCATTCAATAACTTCTTTAAGATCATCATATTGATAGTATTTTTCAAGACCTAAGCGCATTCCAATCTCTTTTGCTATCCACCAACCTGGTTTAGAATTGTATTTTGGTTTTACAGCAGGAATTCTAAGTGCAATAGAAGGTTCTCTGTTGGTTGCAGAGCGTAATATATCGCAACGCTCTAAATAAGTGCATTCCGGTAAAACAACATCGGCATAGCCTGTGATATCCATAGGCATTGTGTCAATTACAACCATAAATTCCAATGCATCCATTGCTTCTTTTAATAATTTGGTATCAGGAATGGATTGTATAAGGTTTGTTCCGGCAACCATCCATGCTTTGACAGGATATTTATTATCTTTTTGAGGAATAGAAGCTCTGATTAATTCTGTTGTAATACCCATATCGGCTAAAGGATATTTTTCCGCAAGTTCTTTCCATCCCCATTTTGGATGTGGATAGGGTGGATGAGGGAAATCAGGAATTTTGATCTTTTCTTTAAAGTAAAATCCGCCTCGTCTTCCCCAGGAACCTAATAAGCCATTTAAAATTGCCATTGCTCTTGCACGTTGTGTGTCATCTCCATACCAAACAACATGTCGGCCTGGATGTATAATTACAGCAGGTGAAGCAGCAGCCATTTCTCTGGCAGTTTTACGAATTTGATCAGGTTTGATGGTGGTTATACCATAAGCCCATTCAGGAGTAAAGTCTTTGACATGCTCTTTTAATTCATCAAATCCCAATCCGTATCTTTCAACATAATCTTTATCATAAATTTCTTCATAAATCAAAACATGCATCCATGCCAGTAATAAGGCAATATCCGTTGAAGGCTTAATAGGTAGCCAATAATCTGATTTACTTGCTGCAGTTGATAATCTTGGATCAACAGTAATGATGGTTGCACCATTATCTATGGCATCTGACATTTCCTGTATTTGAGAATTGTGCATATTCTCTCCAATATGAGAACCTATAAGCACTAAACATTTAGTGTCCCTAATATCAGTAGGTTCCGGTGAACCTACCCATGACCCAAAGGTTAAAGCAAACCCGGTTTCACGTGGGCCTCTGCATTGCGCATACGCAGGTTCAGCTTCTGTATCTGAACCAAAAGCTCTAAATAAATGAGTGAAATGCGCACCCGGACACCCGTGTTTTAGTAACCCTAAGGATTCCGCACCATATTCTTTTTTGATAGCTTTGAACTTTGAAGCAATTAAATTCAATGCTTCATCCCAACTGGCTTCTCTAAATGTTTCTTTGCCGTTTACAGTAGTTCTTATCAATGGAGTCTTAAGTCTGTCTTCGTCATTATACATGCCAACACCTCCTGTACCTCTTGGACAAAGCCGACCATTACAATGAGGGTCATTTTCATTACCAACAAGTTTTTTAACATTACCTTCTTCATCTGTATATGCCCAGGCTGCACATTTCCAAAAACAAACTTCACAATAAGTTGCGGTTCTTTTTAGATTTTTAGTACCCTCAGCAAGTAAATTCTCAGATAGAGCACCTTCATTTATTGAGCTAAATGCTAGTGGAGTAAGTGCAATACCACTTGCTCCTAAGGCAGAGATTTTTATAAATGACCTCCGTGAATTAACCATAAGTTTATGTATTTAGAATTTTTGATTTTCAAATATAATCAATTTTGTTAAAAACCTGTTAAGAATAATAACGCTGCAAAAATATAGTACAAATAAACCTTAAAATGTGACTTAAATCACATTGTGACTTAGGTAACATGGTTAAGTCGTGAATAATACACAAGATGAATTAAAAACAAGTATACCGAAAACTATTGTCTTATTAAAAAAAAATAATTATTGTAGATTTGTTTTTAAATCTTATTTAAATGAACCCTTTTTAAAAAGTTTTTGCGGTGTTTGCCATTATGTTGGTAATTGTTGTTAAAATAGTTTACATTTTATTTGTATAATGCACATATGTTCATTATCTTTATACCTGATATAAAGAAATATTGTATTTATGCCACGACCTAAAAATAATAGAATTGTTTATGAACCCCCTTCTTATACAGAGTTTAAACCAGCAGGAGTTTCAATAAAATCACTTGAAGAAATACAACTTAATTTAGACGAGTTTGAAGCGGTTAGACTTGCTGATTTGTTAGGAATGTCACATGAAGAAGCAGCAAATGAGATGGAAATTTCACGTTCCACATTCAGTAGGCTTATTGTAAAATCCAGAAAAAAAATAGCCGACTTTTTTTTTCAGGGAAAGCTACTCACAGTGGCCGGAGGTAATATACATTTTAGAAAAAATATAATCAAATGTTCTGATTGTGGACATATGTTTAAAATAGATATTGGAACAATAATGACAACCTGTCCTGAGTGTGGTTCAAAAAATCTGTTAAGTCTGGCCGGTAGTTTTGGTCATGGTGAATGTTGCAGGATAGCATATATTGAGTATAAAAATAAAGAAAAATAATTGACATATAAGATAGTCATGGAGACGCTATGATGATATGGTTTTGGTAAAACAAACTAGTTTAATAATATTTGAAAAGAATTAATAACTAAATATTTATACCATGAAAAAATTTATAAATTTATTCGAAGATTCGAATTGGGAAGATGCAAATGGTTATCCGGAAGGAACCAAACGGAAAGTACTAAGAGATGAAGATACCCGAAAAACCATCTTACTTAAATTGCCAAAAGGTTTTAAAATGGGATCACATTCACACATTACAACAGAACAGCATTTTGTATTAAAAGGTGAGTATTCAAGTGACGGCGAGGTTTATCCGGTAGGATCATATCAAATGTTTTCAGCTCATGATGAACATGGTCCTTTTGTATCAGAAGAGGGTGCTTTAGTACTCGTTATTTGGGATTCGTTAAAATAATAGTTTATTATTATGAAAACAGAACAAGATATATTAAAAGTGATTTCAGAGGTCAAACATCCTGCAATTGACCATTCATTGTTAGATTTGGGAATAATAAAAGATGTGGCAATCTATGATAAAACAGTTGATTTAAAATTTGTATTTCCTTTTCCAAATATTCCAATTGCAGATTCATTAATTGACTCTATAAAAATACCATTAAACAATAATGGTTACACTTTATTTTCAGATGTTATTTTGATGACGGAAGAAGAAAGGGCAAGATTTATGCAAATGGAAGCTGAAGCCTGGAAAGGATTATAAATTTTAGGGCCTTGTTATACTGATTAACAAAGGTGGAGGAATAAATTATTTTTCAGATGGATTTATCGGTTGTTATTCAAATTTTCAAAAGAACAATCATGATAACAAGTTTTGTTTTGATGATGATGCTTGTTATTGATTATTTGAATGTTCAGTCAAAAGGTGTATGGAATAAAAAATTGCATCAAAAGCCATATTTGCAAATTATTTTTGCGGCTATTCTTGGAATCATCCCGGGTTGTCTTGGTGCATTTACGGTTGTTTCATTATTTACACATCGTGTTATGAGTTTTGCTGCATTAGTAACTGCAATGATATCCACTTTTGGCGATGAGGCATTTGTTATGTTCGCTATAATGCCGGATAAAGCATTGTTCTTATCGCTTATTGTTTTTATAATCGCAATTGTTACAGGTCTGTTAATTATGTTTATTTCAAAGTTTTTTCCTCAAAAAGATAAAAAATCATTTGGGTTTGAATATCATACTGACGAACAAAAATGTATTTGTTTTCCGAAAGGTAGAATTTTAGAACAGCTAAAAACAATGGGATTTGAAAGGGCTTTGCTGATCTTAGGTTTATTTCTTTTTTCCTTTTTTATAGCAATTGGTAAATTGGGTGGTCATGAGTGGGATTGGAAACGCATCACTTTTTTAATAGGCAGTTTAATTGTGCTATTTATTGTTTCTACTGTTCCCGAACACTTTATTAAAGAACATCTTTGGGGTCATGTGATTAAAAAGCATTTACCTCGTATTTTTTTGTGGACTTTCGGAGCTTTTGTATTAATTTATGTATTGGAAGGTTATCTTGATATAGAACAATGGATAAGCAATAATGTAATATGGATGTTGGTAATTGCTGTATTAATTGGAATAATACCTGAATCGGGGCCGCATCTTATTTTTCTTACACTATTTATTAATGGAACCATTCCGTTTAGCATACTAATAGCAAGCTCAATTGTTCAAGACGGTCATGGTGCTTTGCCATTATTGGCAGAATCTCGCAAGAGTTTTATTTATATGAAAGGAATAAATATAATTGTTGGATTTCTCGCAGGATTTATTGGACTAACATTTTTTTAAAGAAATTAAAACTGATACGAATTTAATGAAAAAACTGGTGAAATATTATTTGATATTACTATGGGTTGGCCT
>JAOZTG010000262.1 GCA_029939235.1 Flavobacteriaceae bacterium | reverse complement strand
CCAAAGAAGGAAAACCCTTAAAAAAAGGTTATATTTCACTTCAAAGTGAAAGTCACCCCGTTGAATTTAAAAATATAGAAATATTAGAATTGAATTGATCCGTATTTCAATTGTGTAAATATGAAATAAAAAACTCTTTTACATTTACAGATCATTAGAGAGTATTTAGTTTTTATAAAAATAATTTTAGAAAGATGAAAAAAATATTTTTTTGGTCTATAATAGTTGCCTTTGCGGGGTTTCTTTTTGGTTTTGACACCGTAGTTATTTCAGGAGCTGATAAAAAATTACAAACTTTATGGGATTCCTCCAACATGTTTCACGGAACAGTAGTTATGGCCATGGCACTTTGGGGAACGGTAATAGGTGCAATTTTTGGTGGTATTCCAACTAACAGAATTGGCAGAAAGAATACCTTGATTTGGATTGGGATTTTATATACAGTTTCAGCAATAGGTTCATCGTTTGCAAATGATCCCTTTACTTTTGCATTTTTTAGATTTCTTGGAGGTTTGGGTGTGGGTGCCTCAACAATAGCAGCACCGGCTTATGTTTCAGAATTAGCTCCTGCAAAAGACAGAGGTAAGCTTGTTGCACTTTATCAATTCAATATCGTATTGGGTATTTTAATAGCATTTTTATCCAATTATCTTTTAAGAAATATAGGAGAAAATGCGTGGCGATGGATGATTGGTGTTGAGGCCATTCCTGCAATAATCTACACCTTGATGGTAATAACAGTACCTAAAAGTCCGAGATGGCTTCTTTTAAAAGGAAGAGATATTGAAGCAAAAAAAATATTACAGATCACAAATCCAGATGCTTCTATTGATAGTATTATGGAAGAAATTCAAGAACATCAAAATAACATAAAAGTCAAGGGTAAAGAAACCATATTTATGAAAAAATATCATTTTCCTTTGATGCTGGCTTTTCTAATTGCATTTTTTAATCAATTTTCCGGAATTAACGCTTTTTTATATTATGCACCAAGGATCTTTGAAGAGGCCGGCTTGGGTGAAAGTACAGCTTTATTGAGCAGTATTGGCATTGGGATAACTAATTTAATTTTTACTTTATTGGGTGTAGTTCTAATAGATAAACTAGGCAGAAAACAGTTGATGTATATTGGTTCAATAGGCTATATTATTTCATTATCTCTTGTTGCCATTGCTTTCTTTTTAGGTTGGCAAGGCATGTTTATTCCTGTCTTTCTATTTATATTTATCGCTGCCCATGCAATAGGTCAAGGAGCTGTAATATGGGTTTTCATTTCCGAAATATTTCCAAATAATCTCAGAGCATCTGGTCAATCATTTGGCTCATCAACACATTGGATTTTGGCAGCAATTATTCCATCATTAGTTCCATTTTTATTCGAAAAAGTAGGAGCTGGGGTTGTTTTTGCAGTTTTTGCTTTTATGATGGTATTACAATTGTTATTTGTTATCTTTTTAATGCCCGAAACTAAAGGAATTACTTTAGAAGATTTGGAAAAAAAATTAATAAAATAACTAAATATTATGAAACCTTTGCAAAAATCTCTTCAGTCAAAAGTAGTTTGTTTTGGAGAAGTACTTTGGGATGTCTTTCCAAATCATAAAAAAGTTGGTGGTGCACCATTAAATGTAGCTTTAAGACTTCAATCTTTTGGTATAAGTACACACATGATAAGTAGAATAGGTAATGATGAAAATGGCAGCCAATTATTGGAATTTATAAATGAAAATAAATTAAATACTGATGAAATTCAAATTGATGATAATTTCAAAACAGGTATTGTTAATATTTCATTAAACCAAGATGGTTCGGCATCATATAAAATTGATTATCCGGTTGCCTGGGATAAGATCGAATTAACAAATTCAAATATTGAAATTGTTAAATCTTCGGATGCATTAATTTTTGGCAGCCTTGCCTGCAGAGATAATGTTACAAAAAACACATTAAATAATTTACTAAAATATGCTAAGTATAGAGTATTTGATGTAAATCTTCGCCCACCTCATTATAAGATGGATTTAATAATGAATTTGATGAAAAAAGCAGATTTTATTAAATGTAATGATGAAGAATTAGATAAGATATGCAATCATTTAAATTTTAAATCAGATAATATAGAAAATCAAATTTTATTTCTTTCAAAAGAAACCAAAACAAACCATATTTGTGTTACAAAAGGTAAAAACGGAGCTGCTTTATACTTTGAAAATCAATTTTTTAATAATAAAGGATATCCTGTAAAGGTTGTTGACACTGTTGGTGCAGGAGATTCATTTTTAGCTACTTTAATAGGTAATTTATTATATAAAAAAGAACCAAATAATGCTTTAAAAAATGCTTGTGCAGTAGGTGCATTAGTCGCAAGTAAAGAAGGTGCAAATCCAAAATTTTTACAATCGGAAATATTGAATTTAATCCTAACCAAATCACAAAAAACAAAAAAGAATATTTAAGAGAAAAGTTAAAATAACTTCAAAAAAAAACAGAAAAATTACTGTTGGATTATCAGAATATTGAGAAGTTATTTACAGGTTAATAATTTTAGATTCAACTTATTTAAAAAAAGAATACAACTCCTTAAAGTACACTTTATTAACCGAATTGTATTTGTTTATAAGAAAACATAGTCAGTATATTTGTAATATCATACTATTAAAGAACTATATAATTTAAAACTACATTCCGTTTAGTGTCAGTTGATACTTAAATAATCTGGTTTTTGTTACATTTTTGTTATATTTTTTTATTAATATTGTGCTATATATATACTTAACTTATTAATTATTATTATGAAAATCAATTTTCTTAAACAATTGACGTTTCTGCTTATTATGCTATCTGGTAGTATAATATCTGCACAAACGGTAAGTGGAACTGTTACTGGTGATGGTGGACCATTACCTGGAGTAAATGTTTTAGTCAAAGGTACCTCAAATGGTACAGCTACAGATTTTGATGGAAATTACACCATTGATAATCTTAGTGATGAAAACGTTTTAGTATTTAGTTTTGTGGGCTTTGTTAACCAAGAAGTAACCGTAAATGGACAATCAATAATAAACATTGATTTGCAAGCCGATTCACAATCTTTGGATGAAGTTATTATTATTGGTTATGGTACAACAACAGTAAAAGATGCTACAGGTGCTGTTGCTTCTGTTACTTCTGAAGATTTTAACGGTGGTGCAATTGCTGCTCCCGAACAACTTATTCAAGGAAAAGTTGCCGGGGTACAAATAACACAGTCCAGTGGTGAACCTGGTGCAGGTATAGCAATTCGTATTCGGGGTACTACTTCAGTACGATCTAATAATGATCCGTTATATGTTGTGGATGGTGTACCTCTTTCTGGTCAAAACACATCTGCTGAATCTCGTTCCGGAGTTGGATCAAGCTCGGCCACCAACCCTCTAAGCTTTTTAAATCCAAATGATATTGAAAGCATGAGTGTTTTAAAAGATGCCTCTG
>JAOZTG010000261.1:1753-3505 GCA_029939235.1 Flavobacteriaceae bacterium | reverse complement strand
TACTTAAACTCACTTACAAAATGTAATTTAACCGTTGGATATTTATCTTGTGTCATTTGTACCGTAAAAGCTGAATCTGCCAAAAATACCAGTTGACCTTTTTTGTCTTTGGCAAGATAGCGCTGTTTTACTCTTAGGAATTCTTTATATTCATTATTAGTAGCATCTTCTGGTTCTACCCAACAGGCTTTATGCACATTTAAGTTTTCATAAGTACATTTGGCTCCGTACTCGTGTTCTAATCTATATTGAATTACTTCAAATTGTAGCGCTCCAACGGTTCCAATTACTTTTCGACCATTAAGACCTAAAGTAAATAATTGTGCTACACCTTCATCCATTAATTGATCTAAACCTTTTGCCAGTTGTTTTGCCTTCATCGGATCGGCATTATTCACATAACGGAAATGTTCCGGTGAAAAACTCGGAATTCCTTTAAACTCTAGTTTTTCTCCTTCTGTTAATGTGTCGCCTATTTTGAAGTTCCCAGTATCATGTAACCCAACAATGTCTCCAGGAAATGATTCTTCCACAATTTCCTTTTTCTCGGCAAAAAATGCATTCGGACTGGAGAACTTCATTTTCTTATTGAGTTTTACATGTAAATAGTTGACATTTCTTTTAAAAATTCCTGAAACAACTTTTACAAAGGCCAGACGATCTCTGTGTTTGGGATCCATATTGGCATGGATCTTAAAAACAAAACCCGTGAATTTCTCTTCTTTGGAGTCAACCAGTCTCATAGTTGACATTTTTGGTTGTGGTGGTGGTGCAATATCAATAAAACAATCTAACAATTCCTGCACACCAAAATTATTTAAAGCCGAACCAAAAAATACAGGTTGTAAATCACTGTTTAAATAGGCTTCTTTATCAAATTTCGGATAAACTTCTTCCACCAGTTCCAGTTCTTCCCTTAAGGTATCTGCATGTGATTCGCCTATGATCTCATCTAATTCCGGGTTGCTAATATCAGTAAATTCAATTCCTTTGGAAACGGTTTGTTTTACATCGCCTGAAAATAAATTCAATTTTTTATCCCAGATATCATAAATACCTTTAAAGTCATAACCCATTCCAATAGGAAAACTCAAAGGCACAACTTTTAAGCCCAATTTTTGTTCTACCTCATCTAAAAGATCAAAGGCATCTTTTCCTTCACGATCTAGTTTATTGATAAAAACAATGATTGGAATTTTACGCATTCTACAAACCTCTACCAGTTTTTCTGTTTGAGCTTCCACACCTTTTGCTACATCTATTACAACAATTACACTATCAACAGCAGTTAAAGTTCTAAATGTATCTTCGGCAAAATCTTTGTGCCCGGGTGTATCTAAGATATTGATCTTTTTATCTTTATAGTTAAAAGCCAAAACTGAAGTAGCTACAGAAATTCCTCTTTGCCGTTCAATTTCCATAAAATCGGAAGTAGCACCTTTCTTTATTTTATTACTTTTAACAGCACCTGCTTCCTGAATAGCACCTCCATAAAGCAATAACTTTTCTGTTAGGGTAGTCTTACCTGCATCCGGGTGAGAAATGATACCAAATGTACGTCGTCGTTCAATTTCCTGTAAAAAATCCATTTTTAAAAATTAGGTGCGCAAAGATAGTTAAAATTAAAAGATGACAATGTTTAAAAGTTGATGAAGGAAGTTAAAATCCAAAAGAATTTACCTTTGATTTTTACTCATGATCCAATTAAAAAGGACTATTGTGTTGAAATAGAGAAGGAGGTTTCTTTTTATG
>JAOZTG010000261.1:0-1653 GCA_029939235.1 Flavobacteriaceae bacterium | reverse complement strand
AATTTTAAATATGAAAACTATATCCCGTCGTGAATCAATTAAAATGTCGGCTACAATTACTGCCGGTTTGGTTGCTGCATCTCTCCCGGCACAATCTTTAGAGAAAAACAATGTTAAACGTTTGAAATTACTGGTAGTAGGGGCACATCCTGATGATCCTGAAACGGGATGTGGTGGAATAATATCAAAGTATACAAAAAATGGTCACGAAGTAGTTTCTGTTTATCTTACACGAGGTGAAGGTGGTATTCCTGGTAAAAATAATGCAGAGGCGGCAGCCATTAGAACGGAGGAAGCAAAAAAAGCTTGCAGTATATTTGGTGTCAGACCTGTTTTTGTTGGTCAGATTGATGGAGACACAAAGCTGGATACAGATAGGTATAATGATATGTGGAAGGTGATTGACAAAGAGAATCCTGACATTGTAATAACACACTGGCCAATCGATACCCATCGGGATCATAGAATTTGTTCACTGTTAGTTTACGATGCATGGCTTAGATCTGGTGGTAAGTTTGCTTTGTATTATTTTGAAGTGATGACAGGTGTACAATCTCAAAACTTTAATCCTACTGATTATGTAGATATTACAGATGTTATAGATATTAAACACAAGGGTTGTTACCAGCATGTGAGTCAACATATTGAGGAAGATTATTTTAACGATCTCTTACATGGTAAAATGGAAGTCTTTAGGGGTATGGAAGGCGGTTTTAAATATGCAGAGGCTTTTATACAGCAAATGCAAAGTAAAAAGATGGATTTATGAATATATCGGATAATTTGAATAATATCCAATAAATAGGTTAAACAGGAGCTTTAGGAAATTAAAAATGATAATCAAACATTAAATATAAATGAATATGAATAAAATGAAATATTTTATCAGTTTAGTATTGGTTCAGATACTTGTTTTAAATGGATTTAGCCAAACAAAAAAACTTCCTCGAATTGCAATAGCAGGAATAGCCATTGAATCAAGTACATTTTCACCGGCTTTAACCCATGAAGAAGCTTTTCATGCAAGAACGGGTGATGATGTTTTAAAGTATTATCCATTTTTATCTTCTGATTCACCAAATCGAAAACGGGCAAATTGGTTTCCAACATTAAAGGGACATGCGCTTCCCGGAGGCAAAGTTACCAGAGAAGCATACGAATCATTGGTTGCCAAAACACTTGATATGCTTAAAAAAGATCTTCCTTATGATGGCCTGTTTTTAGATATACACGGAGCTATGAGTGTTGTAGGGCTTGACGATCCTGAAGGGGATCTTATCATCAGAATTCGTGAAGTGATTGGGAAGAAAACTATTATTTCAACCTGTATGGATCTACATGGTAATGTTTCATGGCGACTGGCAGAAAATACTGACCTGATCACTTGTTATCGATTGGCACCACATGAAGACGCTATGGAATCAAAAAAACGGGCAGTTGATAACCTTTTATCAAGACTGGAGAGTAGGAAAGGAAAACCTGCGTATAAAGCATGGATTCCTGTACCAATTTTATTGCCCGGAGAGAAGACAAGTACAAGAATTGAACCTGCAAAGAGTTTATACGCCAAGGTTGCTCCAATCGCTGATCAAAAAGGCATTGTTGATGCTGCAATCTGGATTGGTTATGCATGGGCTGATGAACCACGTAATC
>JAOZTG010000260.1 GCA_029939235.1 Flavobacteriaceae bacterium | reverse complement strand
AAAGGCTGTTGATGAAAGATATCAACACCGTTATTTAAAATCTGTCAAACTGCACAAAGAAGCCTTACAGTACTACAAAAATTCCTGGGATACTAAATCTAAAATTAAAAATCTAAATAGTTTAGGGGTTTCTTATCGAAGACTTAATTTAGAGGAGGAGGCAATAATGCAACATCTTGAAGCTCTTAAAATATCAGAAAAAATAGGTTTTACAAGAAGTATTGCCATCGCTCTTAACGGAATTGGAAATGCTAATGTTGCTCTAAAAAAATATGATGATGCAATCAAATACTTCAATCTTTCACTAAAATGGCATACGTTAGAAGAAAATGAACGAGGAAAAGGCTATGATTATAGCAATTTGGGAGAAGCTTTTATGTATAAAAAACAATATGACAGTGCTTTTTATTACCAAAATATAGCTTTAGAAATTGCCAATAAGTCAAATAGACTAATTGATCAGGCAATCATAAAAAGTTCTATGGGTTTGATGTTTCAGAATAAAGAAGACTGGAGCCAGGCGCTAGAGTATTATTTTGAATCTATTCCCGTATTAAAAAAATCCAAAAGCAAACGGTTATTAAGTTTTACACTAATAAATGCCGGAATTATTTTTACAAAATTAAATGAATTTCAAATAGCAGAAGAGTATATTTATTCCGGTTTGAAGTTATCATCAGAAATTTCATCTAAAGATAACCTGGTTTTGGGCTATCAGGCATTGTCCGATCTTTTAGAAAAGGAAGGTAAACCTGATGATGCTTTAAAAAATTATAAATTGATGGTTGTTTACCGCGATAGTATTTTTAATATTCAAAGTGAAAATAATATTGTTGCAATGAATATCAAGTACAATACTGATAAAAAAGATGAAAAAATTAAAAGGCTTAACCTGAACAGTGAAGTACGCAAGAGTAGAGATATAATTTTATTTTTAATCATTGGTTTGTTACTTGTAATAAGTGTATTTTCTTTTCTTTTTCATAGAATGAAAATTAAAAATAATAACATGTTAATTGAAAATATGCGAGGTCAAATTGAAACACATTTAAGCCAGATATCTAAATTAGAAGATAAAGAAAATAACACCCTTGACCTTTCTGAAAAATTGAATAAATATAAATTGTCATCCAGAGAATTAGAAGTGTTAAAGTATATTACCAAAGGGATGAAAAACCAAGAAATAGCAGATACTATGTATGTAACTCTTTCAACAATTAAAACTCATACAAAAAATATTTACGACAAACTTGACGTTCGTAATAGAATTGAAGCAGCAAGAAAAGCGCAGGCAATTTGATCTATTAATTCACTGTATACTACCTTTATATTTCTGATAAACAGCATAGTAAGTACAGTAAATCATTATTTATTCAGTCTTCTCTTCAATCTATTTATTTTAAAAATCATACTAAAGTACTATTCAATTCTATCCTAAAGTATGAGGGTTTTTCTTTTGATATGTATTAATTTTGCTGTGAAGTAATATTTAAAGTCGGGTGACTTAAAAAAATCTTACCCCCCCTTAACCAAACCCTTTCCCCCTTTAGTCACCCGTTTTTTTTAGTCCTTATAAAATACTTCACTTTCTATTCCTTTCCTTACTTTTATTTACAACCCTTGCATATTACAAATTAAAATAGATGAAGATATTTTGCAATATTGTTTTTTTCCTCTTATTTGTATATCATAAAATCAATAATAAAACGTTTGTATAAACCAAGATGCACTATTTTTTCAAACATAATAAATGTTACAAAAAACTAATGTGAAAATCTTAATATTTGTTTTATAAGAAATTTATTTCTAGATGAATAAAAAATTGCTTGTTTTAATAATCCTTCTAATTTCTATCATTTCATGTTCTGAAAGTGATAATCGAGTTTTATTAAAAAATAATATTCTTGATTATAAGGATATTAAAAAACAAAGTAATATAAATATTGATAGTTTATATCAGGTAATTTTACTTAAAAATAATGATACCATTAAGGTAAATGATCTAATCACTATTTTTAGATTATCCATTAAAAACAAACCTGTTAGAAATGATGTTTTAGATAAAGCACTTATTATATCTACAAATATAAATTACCAAACTGGAATTGCAAATTGCCTCAACCGTAAAGGAGTAAATGCCAGATACCAGCATAAATATTTAAAATCTACAAAACTTCATAAAGAAGCCATTGAGCATTACAAAAATTCTTGGGATATAGCTTCTTACGTTAAAAATTTGAATAGTTTAGGTGTTTCATACCGGAAGATGAATTTAGAGGAAGAGGCATTAAAGTACTATTACGAAGCGTTAAAATTATCTGAAAATCTGGAGGATACAAAAAGTATGGCCATGGCATTAAATGGTATTGGTAATGCATTTATCAACTTAGAAAAATATGATGATGCCAAAAAATACTTTGAACTGGCTCTGAATTTAGAAAAGCTAAATGATAACCAAAAGGGGATGGGTTATGATTACAGCAACCTGGGAGAAGTCTATATGTTTAAAAAGCAATACGATAGTTCTTATACTTATCATATAAAATCATTGAAAATTGCACAAAAGGCAAAATCAAGAGACAATATAGCTATTATCAATAATAATATTGGTTTGATGTTTCAGCATAAAGGCGAATATGAGAAATCGTTAGAATATTTTAAAAAAGCTCTTCCGGTACTTGAAAAATTTAGAAGTAAGAGGTATTTGAGCAATACTTTTATTAATATTGGAATAGATCAAATTCACCTTAAACAATACAATAAAGCCGAAAAAAATATTAATGAAGGTCTTCAAATAGCAAAAAACATTTCTTCAAGGGAGAATATCATATTGGCTTACAAAGCATTATCAAATCTTTATAGTAAAAGCAATCAATATAAAAAAGCATTGGATGCAAACGAAATGATGATAATTCATAAAGACAGTATGTTTAACCTGCAAAGCGAAAATCATATTGCTGCCTTGGAAGTAAAATATGAAACCGAAAAAAAAGATCAGGAAATTCATCGTTTACATCTTGAAACCAAGGTTCAAAAAAGCAGTATACTCGCTCAGTTTTTAGCGTTTGGTTTACTAACTATTTTGGTGATTTTCTTTATTTTCTATACCAGACTAAGATTGAAAAATAAGCAACTGAAAATTGAAGAAATGAGAAATAATATTGAAGAATATTTAGGTCAGATCTCCAAGTTGGAAAATGGTGATTGTAATAAGAAAAATGTGGATATAGATCAAAAAATTAAAAAATACGGTTTGTCATCCAGAGAAGCAGAGGTTTTGAATTACATTTCTCAAGGTATGAAAAATCAGGAAATCGCAGATAAAATGTTTGTATCACTTTCTACCGTAAAAACACATACAATGAGTATTTTTGATAAACTGGATGTTCGTAACCGAATTGAAGCTGCAAGAAAAACATAGGTATTAAATGAATACCAGAATGTTCAAATCAAAAATTAGAATATCTACAAAGCAACCTATAGGATAAAGCATATTTAAGACTCTAAAGCTTTTA
>JAOZTG010000094.1 GCA_029939235.1 Flavobacteriaceae bacterium | reverse complement strand
AGTGGATTCCAAAACTTATTTTCAAAATCAATTATTTGATTATCCTCGACTTTAATATCTTCGTTTTCCAGAAGTTGTTGCATTAAATTTGTCCCGTTAAAATAATGCTTACCAGTCAAAATACCATTTTTGTTTACTACCCTGTGAGCCGGGACAGAATTATCCATACCTGAATTATTTAGTGCCCAGCCTACCATTCTGGCAGATCTTGGAGTCCCTAAAAAATTTGCAATGACTCCGTATGTTGTTACCCTTCCATAAGGGATTTGTCTTACAATTTCATATACCTTTTCAAAAAAACCTTCTTCTTTCATCATACGTTGATCTCATCCAAAATACTAATATTTCGTCTTAAACTTTATATAAGTAATCGGTTTATCATTCTTTAAATACTGATCTTCATAAAATGTTTGAATGGAAGTAGCTTCCTCCGGAGGACTTGAACTATTGTAAATATCATGATTTGCGTATAGAACATGGTGGTCTCCTTCATGGAGTAACCCTAGCAAATAACCATGTAAAAACTCACTATCTGTTTTTAAGTGTATTATTCCTTCTGGTGATAAAATAGACTGATACTTTTTAAGAAAAGATTGATTTAACAAACGGTGTTTTGTTCTTTTATACTTAATTTGAGGGTCGGGAAAAGTAATCCAGATTTCAGACACTTCACCTTTAGCAAAACAAAGATCGATCAACTCGATCTGGGTTCTTAAAAAGGCAACATTATTTAGATTTTCTTCTATGGCAGACTTAGCACCCCTCCAAAACCGGGCCCCTTTTATATCAATACCAATAAAATTTTTATTCGGATATTTTTTAGCAAGTGCAACAGAATACTCTCCTTTACCACAACCAAGTTCTAAAACAACTGGATTATTATTTTTAAAAAATGTATCCCATTTTCCTTTCAAATAAAATCCTTTAAAAACATCATCTCTGGTAGGTTGAACTACATTTACAAATGTTTCGTTCTCACGAAATCTTTTTAGCTTGTTTTTACTACCCACTTTATAATGTGTATTTATTAATATTATTCGTTTATTGAATTTCTATATGAAACCAAACGAACGATCCAATACATAAGTAAAAAAATAATAATGGATATAAAAATAGCATTGACAATGTTAGAGCTCCACCACCCATCAGTTGAGCGAAAAACATCATAGGGTATAAACAAAATATCTATACAAAAATCTCCAATTGCTCTAAATATATTAGCTGAAATCATATCATTTAATTTAAAATCTGGTTAAACCTTTAGGCTGATGTTATAAAGTTTTTTACATTCGCTAAACCTTGCATTTAGTTATCATAAAAACCTCAAAAGCACAAAAATAGAAAAATAAGCTTATGATTGCCAATTTTTTTAATAAAACAAAGCCAATTAATTTTTTAGTTCTTTCTATATTGTTGACAATCATTTATATTATAGGCATTCAGGCTGTAGTGAATTTTAATATTTCACTTCATTATATGCTTAAAAATATTTTCTTTCTGTTCCTATTGATTATAAGTATTTTTATTATCAATTTTATCCTTAGAAAAAATGTTTTAACAGATGATAATTCTTATGCTATTCTCTTCTACATTTTACTGTTTGGAATATTTCCTTTTTCATTCTCAGATGGAGACATTTTAGTTTCTAACTTTATTTTGCTTTTTTCTTTTAGAAGGATCTACAGCTTGAGATCAATGCTTAAACCAAAAGAGAAGATCTTTGACTCAGCTTTTTGGATAGGATTGGCAAGTTTGTTTTATGTTTGGAGTTTTTTATACTTATTTCTATTGTTCTTTGCCATATTTATATTTAATAAACTAAACTGGAAAAATTTTTTAATCCCATTTATAGGATGGATAACACCAGTTTTTTTATTTTACACTTATTTATTGCTAATTAATGATCTTTCATTTTTTGAAGATTTTTGGAAATTACCATACAGTTTTGAGTATTATAATTATTTAGATTACAAGCTATTAGTGCCAATATCTTTTCTTATGTTTTTTGGTCTTTTTGCCATTCCTCCAATTACTCAAAAATATTTACTCGCAAAAATAGATTTTAAATCAACCTGGTTTGTTTTGTTAACTCATATTGCTACAGCTTTAATAATTATTTTTTTTGCTCCCTTAAAAAATGGATCTGAATTCTCCTTTTTGTTTTTCCCATTAAGTATTCTTTATGCAAACTATCTACAAATCACAGAAAAATACTGGCTTAAAGAATTGGTTTTATATAACTTTTTTATATTATTGATCGTAGTATATTCTTTGTAGAAAATCACAATTTTGATCCAAATGCTAAATCACCGGCATCACCAAGTCCGGGAACAATATATCCTTTTTCATTAAGGAATTGATCAATAGTAGCAACCCAAAGGGTTGTGTTTTTAGGAAAATATTTATCAATATAATTAATTCCTTCTTGTGATGCAATTACTGAAACAACATGAATTTGTTCAATATCACCCAATTTTTTCAATGACTCATAAACAGCAACAAGTGAACTGCCTGTTGCCAGCATTGGATCGGCTAAGATTAAAATTTTATTATCTAAATGAGGAGTTGCTAAATATTCAACATGAATTTTGAATTGATCTTTATCTGCATGATGGCGATAGGCAGAAATAAAAGCATTTTCAATAGAATCAAAGAAGTTTAAAATGCCTCGATGTAATGGTAATCCTGCCCGTAGAACAGAGCATAATACCAAATTATCCTGACTAATATTAATGGTTTTTTCACCTAATGGAGTAACAACATTTACAGGGTTATATTTTATGGTTTTACTGAGTTCATAGCTCAGTATTTCTCCTATTCGTTCAATGTTTCTTCTGAAACGCATAGAATCCTTTTGAATATTCACATCTCTTATTTCAGCTATAAAATTATTTAAAACAGAGTTCTTTAAATCAAAACGAAATACTTCCATCCTATTAATATTTTAAGCAAAGATATAAATTTATTACGGTGATCACAGAGAAAGTTAAATCACCTATAATTTTAATAAATAAGAAATATTTCGTATTTTCACATTTCATAACCAATCTAAAAAAAAATAAATATGGGACTTTTTTCATTTTTAAAAGGCGCAGGCGAGAATACAATAGATACGGCTGCTGAAAACAAAGTAAATGCTGCAAAATTAGTTGATACAATTCAATCAAGTGGGTTCGATGTTACGGATCTTGACGTTGAATTAGATGGAGATACCGCCAAAGTTTGGGGTACTGCTGCTGATCAGGCTACAAGAGAAAAAGTAATGTTAGCACTTGGAAATACTAACGGAATTGCCAATGTTGAAGATAACATGACCACTGCTGTTCCTGCACCGGAAGCTAAATTTCATACCGTTCAAAGTGGTGAATCGCTAAGTTTGATCGCTAAAAAATATTATGGCGATGCAATGAAATACAATGAAATATTTGAAGCAAATCAACCTTTACTTAAAGATGTAAACAAGATTTATCCGGGGCAGGTTATTCGAATCCCAAATCTATAGATTTAAATTAAACTATCCGAAACTGGAAAGTGTCCTTGAAAGAATAAATCTTTGAGGACACTTTTTTGTTTCTGATTTACTTCCAGTAATCTGCTACCCAAGGGGCAGCTTTTACATAGCGGTACCATTTTCCTTTTCCTCCTTCTATAGCTTTATGAGGATTTATTTCACCGTGAAATATTATTATTTTTGATCCTTTGGGGATGACAGGTTTTTTCCAAAAATTAAATGGTATTTTAGAATGACAATCATATTTAAAACTAGGACACCATTCTTTTGGCCAGTATTGCAATAATCCTTTGTCATAAAATTCCTGAGTTAGAAATTCTTGTTCATTTCTGTGCGTTTTGATAACTTCATCAAAATTAGCAATAAAATCATCAAAAACATACCCGTGTTTCCCGATATCAAATCTATAAACTGAAGAATTACCTGTAATCCTCCATGATCTCCAACTGTGATCTTTTATTATGATGAATTCTCCATCTACATCAAAAAAACAATCAATATTATCAACAATAACAATATCCAAATCCAGAAACAATGCACGGCCTTTTAATCCGTATAAATCAGATTTTAAAGTAGTAAGTTTTTTCCACATTCGTTCGGGAAGATTAGATGGAATATCAATTTTCGGAATAGGGTAACATTGTACTTCATCAATAATTCCTTTTTCATCATCCGTAAAACAAACCATTTTAAAATCATAGGTTAAGTTTCTTTTAACCATGGAATATAGCCTGTTAACATATTCAGGACCATATAAAGTCCCCCATTTCATACAAAAAATATATTTATCGCTCATAATTTATCCATCTAAAATAAAAAATTATTGTAAAGCTCAAAGTTAATAATACAATTTTACTTTAAAAATAAATTTATCCATTAATAATTTTCTCCTGATGTGAAATGGATTCCTGATGAATCGCTTTAAAGATCTTTTCGATAAAATCCTTCGTTAATCCTTGTTCCATGCCTTTATCAACAACTTTTTGTAAAATTTCGTTCCATCGTGTATTTTGCAAAATAGCCACATTGCTTTCTTTTTTTGCTTTTCCAATATTATTAACTATTTGCATTCTTTCTGCTAAAGTCTCTAATATCTGATCATCTTTTTCATTGATCTCTTTACGAAAAGCATTTAATTTTGAAACAGATTCTTCTTTTTCAAAACGTGGCTTCCTAACTTTTAGATCTTCCATGATCTCCATCAATCGTCCTGGTTTTATTTGCTGACTTGCATCACTCCACGCATCATCAGGGTGACAATGTGTCTCGATCATTAAACCATCAAATTTCAATTCTAAAGCAGTTTGTGAAACTTCAAAAATATTTTCTCTGTTCCCACAAATATGTGAAGGATCATTGATAATTGGCAACAAAGGATATTTAGATTTTAGATCAATTGGAATTTGCCAACTAGGGATATTTCTATATTTAGATTTTCTAAAAGATGAAAAACCTCTGTGAATTGCTCCAAGATTTGTCACTCCCATTTTGTGAAATCTTTCGATAGCACCAATCCATAAAGCCAGGTCTGGATTAATAGGGTTTTTGACCAAAACAATTTTATCAGTTCCCTGAATTGCATCTGCTATTTCCTGTACAGCAAATGGGTTTACAGACGTACGGGCTCCAATCCATAAAACATCTATATCAAATTCTAATGCCAGTTTTGCATGATGTGCATTTGCAATTTCTATTGCAGTTAACATGCCTGTTTCTTCTTTTACCTTTAATAGCCATGGTAAAGCTTTTGCTCCATTTCCTTCAAAAGTTCCAGGTCTCGTTCTTGGTTTCCACACTCCTGCTCTAAAAATTGTTGCATCGGTATTTTTTAATTCGTGGGCAACTTCCATCACCTGTTCTTCACTTTCTGCACTACATGGCCCTGCAATTACCAAAGGATGGTTTAATTCCATCTCATCTAACCATTTTCTAAAATTTGCGTTCTTCATTTTTTAATTAGTTTTAATTCCAGCTAAGACCTCCTTTATACGATTTGTGTTTTCCATCATGGCATAGACATCTTCAACTGATTCGTTTTCAATGATTTGTTTGAATTCTTTTAAATTTTTTATATACTCATTCAATGATTTTAATATCGATTCTTTGTTTTGTAAAAATATGGGAGTCCATGTTTCAGGGTTGCTTTTTGCAAGTCTCACTGTTGATGCAAAACCACTTCCTGCCATATTAAAAATGCTTTTTTCATCCTTTTCAATTTCCAAAACAGTTTTTCCAAGCATAAAGGAACTGATGTGTGATAAATGAGAAACATAGGCAATATGTTTATCGTGCTGTTTAGCAGATTCCATATATACATTTCTCATCTTCAGATTTTTAAATAAATTACTGGCACGATCAACCATTTCTTTGCTGCTTAAATGCTGCTCACAAATAATATTTACTTTATCGGTAAACAGATCATAAATAGCTGCTTCAGGACCTGAGAATTCAGTACCTGCAATTGGATGCAATGCTACAAAATTTTCCCTTTTCGGATGATCTTTTATCGTCCCACAAATTCCTGCCTTGGTAGATCCAACATCAAATACTAATGTATGTTCTTTGACCAGATCCAATACCTGTATTGCTATTTTTGGCGCAATATTTACCGGAACCGCAATGATCACTACATCCATATCTTTTACAATATCAATATTGGCTTTTTTATAGATAATTCCAAGATCCAGCGCTTTTTGTAAATGTTCCGGATTTTTATCAATCCCGTAAATAGTTGCCCAGGAAGTTTTTTTTAACTCTAAAGCCAATGAACCTCCGATCAAACCTAATCCTATAACTGCAATTTTTTTCATAAGATCCGTTTTAAAACTTCCTTAATTTTTTCTTCTTTTATACAAAGTGAAAACCGAATATAATTATCTCCATTATCACCAAAAATCATACCTGGAGTGATAAAAACATCTTTTTTATATAACAATTCATCTGTTAAATCAATTGCCGATTTCCCTTCAGGGACTTTTGCCCATACAAATAAACCTACACTATCCTTATCGTAAACACAACCTAAAGTATCACAGATCTCCCATACAATTTTACGACGCTCTTTATACACCATATTCATTTTTTCAAACCAATCATCTGATAATTTTAAAGCTGCAATGGCACCTTGCTGAATTCCATAATACATACCGGAATCCATATTGCTTTTCACCTGTAATATATTGTTGATATTTTCTTTATTTCCTAAAACCATACCAACTCTCCAGCCAGCCATATTAAAAGTTTTACTTAAAGAATTTAACTCAATGGCAACATCTTTTGCTCCTTTAAAAGCCAAAATACTTTTCGGATCATTATTTAAAACAAAACTATACGGATTGTCATTCACTATCAAAATAGTATGCTTTTTACCAAAAGCAATCAACTTCTCAAACAATTCATCTGTAGGAGTAGCTCCGGTTGGCATGTGTGGATAATTTACCCACATTATTTTTACCTTGCTCAAGTCCGATTTTTCCAATGCTTCAAAATCGGGAAACCAGTTATTTTCTTCTTTTAAATCGTAAAAAACAGGTACAGCTTCCACCAAATTGGTAACAGAAGTATAGGTTGGATAACCCGGATTTGGAATTAAAACCTCATCTCTGGCATTCAAATATGCCATTGAAATATGTAAAATTCCCTCTTTTGATCCCATTAATGGAAGTATTTCAGAATTGATATCTAATTCATTTACTTTATAATATTTTTTATAAAAATCAGCAATAGACTGTCGTAGTTCCGGTACTCCCTGATAACTTTGATAGCCATGATTCTGACTTTGGCTGGAGGCATTATTAATAGCTTCAATCACCTCTGTAGGAGGAGGCAGATCCGGACTGCCAATACCCAAATTGATAATAGGTTTGCCTTGGGCAATTAAACTCCGTACCTCTCTTAATTTTATCGAAAAGTAGTATTCTTTTACGCTATTTAGCCTATTTGCTTTTAACATTGTTACCATACTTATTTCGTTGGTATTCACCAATAATTTTTAAATGCTTTACCTTCTTTTTGATCAAATGCAAAGCATTTTTATACAATTTATAATCATCAATAAGAAGATCAATAAAAAATGCATAACTCCACCTTTTATCAATAATTGGCATAGATTGTATCTTAGTCATGCTAATTTCATGTTTCCCAAAAATATCTAAAACCTCAGCCAGACTCCCTGTTTTATGTTTTGTTATAAATTTTATGGAAGCCTTATTTTTTACTCTTCCTTTTTTATTCTTTGATTTTTGAGAAGCTTTACCCTTTTTTAAAATAAAAAAACGGGTGGAATTTTTCTTAATGGTTTGAATATCATCTCTAATCACTTCCAAATCATAAATCTCAGCCGCTCTTTTGCTGGCAATTGCAGCTATTCCTTTTATTTGTTGATCCTGAATTCTCTTTGCAACTTCGGCAGTATCACTTTCCTCTACCAATTTAATTTGCGGATGATCTCTAAAGAATTTTCTGCATTGTAAAATTGCCATCGGGTGTGACCAAACCTCTCTAATGTCTTCTAGTTTTTGCCCTTTCAAAGCCATTAAATGATGATGAATATTTAAATAAACTTCTCCTTTTATAGATAGGTTGTATTCATCAATCAAAGCATAATTGGGTAAAATTGCCCCGGCAATGGAATTTTCAATCGCCATCACCGCACTATCCACTTCTTTGTTTTTAAGCAGGACTGGTATTTCTGTAAAAGATAAACACTCACTTAAAGTGATATCTTTTCCAAAAAAATCTTCTGCCACAATGTGATGAAAAGATCCTTTAATACCTTGAATTGCAATCTTCATTTTATTCTGTTCAAAAAAAAAGTCCCGAATTTCTTCGAGACTTTTAAGTTATATTTTATATAATTTTAAATATACACAGCCTCGCTTTTATTTGTAAAATAAAAGAAAAAGAAATAACGAGTATAAAAATTATTTGTGTTAATCACTATTTTTAATTTATGGCAGCAAATCTATAAATTAATTTTTTATTTCCAAGTATTTTTGTAGAAATATTGAGTTTTTATTTGAATTTTCTCTGTTTTACTATGAAACTTGTAATAAAATTTATTCATCTTTAATTTACGATGGTGTCAATCATAAATTTTTAACAAAAGTTTTGTTTCTTTGTTCTATTCAAAAAAGTAATTACAAATGTCGATTCTTGTAGAGAATACAACCAAATTATATGGTAAACAAAAAGCATTGAATCAAGTGAGTTTTGAGATTCCTTCTGGTGAAATTGTTGGTTTTTTAGGTCCAAACGGAGCAGGAAAATCAACCATGATGAAGATCATTACTGCTTATATTTCAAAAACTAAAGGAACTGTCGTTGTTAATGGATTTGATGTAGATAAAGATCCTTTGGAAGTTAAAAGATCCGTTGGTTATTTACCCGAACACAATCCTCTTTATCTGGATCTTTACATCAAAGAATATTTGAAATTTCATGCTGAAATTCATAAAGTTAACAAAGAAAGAATTGAAGAAATTATCGAACTGGTAGGTTTATCACCCGAACAGAATAAAAAAATAAGTCAGTTGTCTAAAGGCTACAGGCAAAGAGTCGGTTTAGCAGCAGCACTTTTACATGATCCTGAAGTTTTGATTTTAGATGAGCCGACAACAGGATTAGATCCAAATCAACTGGCAGATATCAGAAACCTCATCAAAGAAATTGGAAAAACAAAAACGGTTCTTCTATCAACACACATCATGCAGGAAGTAGAAGCTATGTGTGACAGAGTGATCATCATCAATAAAGGAGAAATAGTTGCCGATAAAAAATTAGAAGATCTGTTAAAAGATCAGGAACAAATAATTGAAGTAGAATTTGATCTTCGGGTAGAAAAACAATTGTTGCAAAAGATTCCAAACATAAAAACCATTGATAATATTTTTAATAATACCTGGCATTTAACTTTTGATACTAAAAATGATATGCGGGCTCAAATTTTTGATTTTGCAAAAGATAATGGCTTAAGGACCTTGCAATTGCAGCAAAAAATAAATAGTCTCGAAAGTCTATTTCACAATCTTACAAATTAAACTGGATGCTTTGATTAAAAATATTATCATATTAGTTAGCTTCTTATTTTTTTCCATGTTCTTATATGCGCAGGAGAAAAATAAAGACTTCTATATTACAAAAGGTAAAGGTTATGAATTTCATTTTTTTGAAGATAACTATTTACTTCAAATAGATTTTAGAGGTCAGTTTAGAGCTTCTTACCCTTTTGATAGTAATCCTGAAACATTTGAGATAGAAAAATCAAGTTTAAAAATTAATAGAGCCAGGATAAAAATTGGAGGACATGTGTATAAACCTTATTACACTTTCTATTTTGAACAAGATATAAAAGGTAATAATTTATTGGATTTTAGAGCTCAAATTGAGAAGTATGACTTCCTAAAATTAAGAGTAGGTCAATGGAAAGTTAGATATTCAAGAGAAAGGATAATTTCTTCAGGGAATCAACAGGGAGTAGATCGATCCATCATAAATTATGCCTTTACAGTTGATCGTCAACAAGGTATTTCTATTTTTGGAAACTTAGCTGGAAATGGAATGGCTAATTTTAATTATTGGGCATCTGTATTTACAGGTTCAGGAAGAGGAGCAAGTTCTAATGATGATTCAAAACTAATGTACATAGGGAGGTTACAATGGAATCCTAATAAGGAAGTTTTAAAATTTAGTGGTTCTGACCTGGAAGGATATAAGAAATTTGTTTCTTCAATTGCAATTGCTGCAACTACGAATACAAGTAAATACACAAGATTTTCTACTTCAGGAGGAGGACAATTGTATGGATTTGAAGAAGGTGAAGATGGGCAGTACAAAATAGATCAATTTTTGTTTGAAACTGCTTTTAAGTACAAAGGCTGGTCATGGCAACAGGAATATCATTACAAAAATATAGATGATAAAATCAATTTAACTTCCACTTCACTAACAGGTTTTTATTTACAACTCGGATATTTTTTAAACAATACATTTTCAAAAATTCCAAAGAAATTAGAAATTTATGGCAGATATGCTTCCTATGATCCCAATATTGAAATATCCAATAATAATGAACTTGAATACAGTGTGGGATTAAACTGGTTTTTTCATAAGCATAAAAATAAATTGACATTTGAATATTCATATTTACAATTTAATGAAATTTCTTCAATGGAAAAATCTAGTGGCAGATATAGATTGCAATGGGATATTTCTATATTTTAAATTCTAATAAAAGGCATTAAACCTCAGGGCAAGCCATGAACTCAATAATAGGAATCGACCCAAGAGTCGAGGTATTTAACCTAGGTCCCGCTGAGAAAGCAGGATTAGCATGCCACGCCGGCGGGTTCGACTAAAAAAGAAATTAAAGTCTCACGAATAACTTAAACCATATATTTACAAAAAACAAAAAAATGGATCTTTCTAAAATTCCCAACATCAAAAACCTTGATAGCAATAACTTTTTTTTACTTGCCGGACCTTGCGCCATTGAAAGTGAAAAAATGGCCATGCAAATTGCTGAAAAATGTATAGATATTACCAATAAACTGAAAATTCCATATATTTTTAAAGGGAGTTTTAAAAAAGCAAACCGCTCAAGAATTGATAGTTTTACCGGAATTGGAGATCAAAAAGCCTTAGAGATTCTTCAAAAAATTGGAAAAGAGTTCAATATTCCAACCGTTACCGATATCCATACGGAAAATGATGCAGTAAAAGCAGCCGAATATGTGGATATTTTACAAATTCCGGCATTTTTGGTTCGTCAAACAGATCTGGTGGTGGCAGCTGCAAAAACAGGCAAGGGTGTCAACTTAAAAAAAGGACAATTTATGAGTCCGGAGGCCATGAAGCATGCCGTTAAAAAAGTCCACGACAGTGGTAATCAACAAGCAATGATCACAGATAGAGGCACCATGTTTGGCTATCAGGATATGGTGGTTGATTTTAGAGGAATTCCTGTAATGCAGCAATACGCGCCAACTATTTTAGATATTACACACTCTTTACAACAACCCAATCAGGCAAGTGGTGTTACCGGTGGTAAACCCGAGTTGATCGAAACCGTTGCCAAAGCTGGAATTGCAGTTGGTGTAGATGGTATCTTTTTAGAAACACATTTTGACCCAAGTATTGCAAAATCAGATGGTGCTAATATGTTAAAACTTGATTATTTAGAGGATTTGTTGACTAAGTTGGTAGCTATTCGTAAAACAGTAAATCAGTTTTAATTATATTTAATTGGATAATATAAATGTTAAAAATGTTATTTTTGGCTCATTGCTCTGGTGAGACATGCAAAGTAAAGAGCAGAGAAAACTTTTCGACTGTGTTCCTTTAGATTTGTTTCTTAAACATTTGTTCTGTTTTCAAAGATGAAAAAGAACCAAAAAATCTTTACCTAAAGGATGATTTTGCTTTGCACCGGTCACCAAAAAGATGAATAAATCAAGGAATTAACAAAATTATTCTTACCCCCTTCCCCTTTGTTTTCCTCATGTTCATTGTGACCTAAATCT
>JAOZTG010000093.1 GCA_029939235.1 Flavobacteriaceae bacterium | reverse complement strand
AAAAAGAAAAGAAAGAAATATTTTAAAATAGGATGTTGTCATAGGTATGGAGTGGAATAAGGAAAACACAATCTCTATATAATCAATTTACAAGATACAATCCTCACAATCAATATTTTATAGAATCTGCTCAGTATGTGCCTTTGTTTTTACTTTTGTGATAATATTTTCAATTGAACCTTTTTCATCAATTACAAAAGTAGTTCTATGAATACCATCATATTCTCTTCCCATAAATTTTTTAGGACCCCAAACACCATAGGCATTGATAATATTCTTTTCTTCATCTGCCAATAAATTATATGGTAATTCATTTTTAAGACTGAAATTCAATTGTCTTTTTTCAGAATCGGCACTAACACCAATAACATCATATCCTTTTTTTGTAAATTCATCATAATTATCTCTCAAATTCTTTGCCTCCATCGTACAACCAGGTGTACTTGCTTTTGGATAAAAGAAAAGAACAACCTTTTTACCTAAAAAATCCTTCAATTTAACTACTTCTCCTTTTTGATTTTTTACTTCAAAATCCGGTGCTTTATCTCCTGTTTTTAATGTGATCATGTTTCTCCTAAAATAAATTATAAAAGTGAAAGGTAAAAAGTAATTATCATATACAAAACAATTTGCTTATAAACTCTTAAACATTTTAGAAACTTTGTATTTTTGAATCCACCAATTAACATTAAGATCCAACATGACAAAAAAAGAAAAAGTTCAATTTGTAATTGAAACGCTACAAGCATTGTACCCCTCTCCTCCTATTGCACTGCAACATAAAGATCCATACACTTTATTGATAGCAGTATTATTATCGGCCCAAAGTACTGATGTCAGAGTAAATATCATTACACCATTACTTTTTGCAAAAGCTGACAATCCATATGATATGGTTAAACTTTCCGTGGAAGAAATCAGAGAGATCATAAAACCTGTAGGTCTGTCTCCCATGAAATCAAAGGGAATTTACGGCTTATCAAATATATTAATTGATGAACATGGTGGTAATGTTCCTCAAAATTTTGAAGATCTGGAGAAATTACCGGCTGTAGGTCACAAAACAGCATCCGTTGTAATGAGTCAGGCATTTGGGATTCCGGCCTTTCCGGTAGATACCCATATTCACAGATTGATGTACCGATGGAATTTAAGCAATGGAAAAAATGTAGTACAAACCGAAAAAGATGCCAAAAGATTATTTCCGAAAGAATTGTGGAATACACTTCATTTGCAGATCATTTACTATGGCAGACAATACTCTCCGGCCAGAGGCTGGAGAATTGATAATGACATTATTACCAAAACAATTGGAAGAAAAAGTGTTTTAAAAAATATATAATCCAACATTCAGTTGGATATTATTTGACAGCATTAGGATAGTCAAACAAGATCCCGCTATGCAGCGGGATTAGCTCAACTTACATATTTAAAATCTCTTTTCAAGCTTTTTAAATATGAGTTTCGCTAAAAAAAAGGCTCTTAAAATATTTTAAGAGCCTTTTCCGATTAATTCAAATGAAACATTAAGCTTTCTTTTTTGGTCTTTAATGCTTTTACTGATTTTGAATAATTCAGTAAAAATGATACTGTTTCTGTCTTAGGTTCAAGTTTTTCCTTGAAAAATCTTTCTGTGTAAAGTTTTGCCATAAATCTATTTTATTTTAGGGATTAATATTATAACGAACAAAACCGAACTATATTGTAAAAGATTTAAAAAAAATTAAAAAATCTTTAATTTGTTAAGATAATATTGTTGTTATCTATCATTTTCCTCAGGTTTATTAATGCATATCGCATTCTTCCTAAAGCTGTATTTATACTTACAGAAGTTTGATCTGATATTTCTTTAAAGCTCATTTCCTTAAAAATTCTCATTTCCAATACTTCTCTTTGATCATCTGGTAACTCATCAACCAGTTTTCTTACATCTGCATGAATTTGATTTTTGATTAATTCACTTTCGGCACTCAAAGTATTATCACTTAAAACTGAAAAGATATCAAACTCATCGGTATTTTGAAAAGTTGGCATTCTGTTTCCTTTTCGAAAAAAGTCAATTACCAGATTATGAGCAATTCTCATAGTCCATGGTAAGAATTTTCCTTCTTCATTGTATTTGCCCAATTTTAAAGTGTTGATCACTTTGATAAAAGTATCCTGAAAAATGTCGTCTGCAACATCTCTGTTCTGTACTTTTGAATAAATAAAACTGAAGATTCTTTGTTTGTGGCGTAGAATAAGAATTTCTAAAGATCTCTCGTTGCCATCGATGTAACTACTAACTAAGACGCTATCGTCTAATTTTTGTGTATGCATAATTCCCCTTTTTTTTTGAAACCATTTTCATACTGGCTTCGTTCCCTTTTTTATTGAAATCAGAGTTATCTGATTTCGGTATTATTAGTCATGAAAAGTAGAATTATACTATAAGCAAAAATTTAAATTAATAATTAGGGGAGACTAATTCTTTTTCTAAGTCTCTGGACAAATATAAAAACAAATTATTCATATAAACAAATTTTTTGATACTTTTTTTTGTTTTTTTTAACAATTAGATACTTTTTATTAACAAAATTAACTTAGTATATTTGCATTTTGTATAACACTAAAACTCTTGAAAGGCTTGAAAAATAACGATTTTAAAGAATTTATCATCATTAAAGGTGCTTCTATCCACAATCTTAAAAAAATTGATGTAAAAATACCAAGAAATAAGCTAATTGTGATCACAGGACTGTCCGGATCGGGTAAATCGAGCCTTGCTTTTGATACTTTGTATGCAGAAGGACAGCGAAGATATGTGGAAAGTTTATCCTCTTATGCAAGACAATTTCTTGGTAAATTGAACAAACCAAAAGTTACTTTTATCAAAGGAATTTCACCTGCAATTGCTATCGAACAAAAAGTAAATAGCAGTAATCCAAGATCTACGGTGGGAACTTCTACCGAGATCTATGACTACTTAAAACTATTATATGCAAGAATTGGTAAAACCTACTCCCCTGTTTCGGGAAATATCGTCAAAAAAGATACCGTAAATGATGTATTAAAATATATCAGGCAATTTAATGATGGTACAAAATTATTATTGCTATCGCCCATTCATATTGATAATAATAAAAAATTAGATATCATCATTAATATCCTAAAACAACAGGGGTTTGCTCGTTTAAAGGTAAATGATAAAATAATTAGAATAGATGATTTTGACCTAAAAACAGATAAAGATCTGTTTTTGGTAGTAGATCGTATTGTTGTTCAAAATGATGAAGATTTCTTTAACAGAGTTGCAGATTCTGTACAAACAGCATTTTATGAAGGCAAAGGAACTTGTATTATCGAAACTGTTAAAGATTCAAAAACAAGAATTTTTAGTAATAAATTTGAATTAGATGGACTTTCTTTTCTCGAGCCAAATATCCATTTATTCAGTTTTAACAATCCTTATGGGGCCTGTTCCAATTGTGAAGGGTATGGAAACATCATTGGTATTGATGAAGATCTGGTAATTGCAAACACCTCTTTATCTATTTATGACAATGCTATTATTCCCTGGAAAAGTGAATCGTTTAAAGACTGGAAAAACGATTTGGTCTTAAATGCCTACAAATTTGATTTCCCTATTCATACACCTTATTTTGAGTTAACTTCTGCTCAAAAAAAACTTTTATGGACTGGAAATAAATATTTTCACGGACTAAATAAGTTTTTTAAACATCTCGAAGAAAAAAGCTACAAAATACAGTACAGAGTAATGCTTTCACGCTATCGCGGAAAAACAAAATGTCCGACATGTAGTGGAACACGCTTACGAAAAGAGGCTTCTTATATAAAAATATATCAAAAAAACATCATACAATTGGTTGATTTGCCAATCGATGAAGTGCTTGATTTTTTCAAAAATATAAAACTGGAAAAACACGATCAAAGCATTGCAAAAAGACTATTAAAAGAAATTATTACACGATTACAATTCTTGAATGATGTAGGATTAAATTATTTATCCCTAAACAGAAGGTCAAACACCTTATCAGGAGGTGAAAGTCAGCGAATTAATTTAGCAACTTCACTGGGTAGCAGTCTGGTTGGATCGATGTATATTTTAGATGAACCAAGTATTGGATTGCATTCACGAGATACCGAAAAACTAATCAAAGTATTGATGAATTTACGTGATTTGGGTAACACGGTTATTGTAGTGGAACACGATGAAGATATCATGAAAGTTGCCGATCATATCATTGATATTGGTCCGGAAGCAGGTAGTCTTGGAGGAGAAGTTGTTGCTGAAGGAAATTATGATAAAATATTAAATTCCAATTCTTTAACTGCCGGTTATTTAAATGGAGAATTAAAAATTGAAGTTCCAAAAACCAGACGAACCTCTAAAAATTATATTGAAATAATTGGTGCCCGTGAACATAATCTGAAAAATATTAATACCAAAATTCCCTTAAATGCATTAACGGTTGTCACCGGAGTTTCGGGCAGTGGTAAAAGCACATTGATCAGAGATATTTTATATCCTGCTCTGCAAAAAAAGATAAACAATTTTGGAGAAAAAGCAGGTCAGTTTACTGATATCAGAGGGAGTTTTGAAAGCATTAAAAATATTGAATTTGTAAATCAAAATCCAATAGGAAGATCCAGCAGGTCCAATCCGGTAACCTATATCAAAGCCTATGATGATATTCGTGCTTTATTCACTAATCAAAAACTGGCAAGAGCAAGAGGCTATAAAGCCAAACATTTTTCCTTCAATGTTGATGGGGGAAGATGTGATACCTGCAAAGGAGAAGGTGAAGTTACCATTGAAATGCAATTTATGGCTGATGTGCATCTGGAATGTGAAACCTGTAAGGGCAAGCGCTTTAAAAAGGAAGTGTTAGAAGTTTTATTTGAAGGAAAAAGTATCAATGATATTTTACAAACTACAGTAGATGAAGCTGTTGCTTTTTTTAATGATCATTATCAGACTAAAATCACTAACAAATTAAAACCTTTACAGGATGTAGGATTGGGCTATGTACAATTGGGGCAGGCATCTTCTACCCTTTCCGGTGGAGAAGCACAACGAATTAAACTGGCTTCCTTTTTAGTAAAGGGAATTACAAATGATAAAACCTTATTTATTTTTGATGAGCCAACAACCGGACTTCATTTTCATGATATAAAAAAGCTTTTGGCTTCTTTTGATGCCTTGATTGATAAAGGACATTCGATTATTGTAATTGAACACAATCTCGATTTGATCAAATGTGCTGATCACATTATTGATCTGGGACTGGAAGGTGGTAAAAACGGAGGGCATATCATTGCAGAGGGAAAACCTGAAGACATCATTAAGAATAGTAACTCTTACACTGGTCAATATTTAAAAGAGAAATTAAAAAACCACGGTTAAAAACGGTAGCTTATCAAAAATTAAAAAAAACAGGAAGCATCTACAGGAGGTATTACATCATCATTAGATCATAATATTTGTAATCATTATATAAAAAAAGGGTTCAATTAATTTAAATTGAACCCTTTATCATTTTATATTATTGTAATTTATCCAAATTATCCTTAGCCAAAATAAAATCCGGTTGAATTTTAATTGCCTTTTCAAAACTTGCTTTGGCCAAAGGTTTTTGATTTAATTCAATAGCATCCAAACCTTTTAAATAATATATTGCAGCCAATAATTCAACTTGCATCGTATGGTTTTGGTTGATAGAAAAAGTTACTTTAAACTTACCTGAATCATTCAATTTTTCAACTTTTTGTAAAGTTTTTAAAGATTCATCATACTTTTTTGTAGAATACTGCAATTTTGCCAGATTATACCCATGGAAATTATTATTGGTCTTAGCAAACAGTTGTTTATATGCTTCAGCCGCTTTATCTAAAGCACCCAAAGATTCCAAAGAAACAGCCTTTAATTCCAACATTTCTTTATGATTCGGATCTCTTTTTAAAACCTCTGTAGCCAACATAAAGCAGGGAGCATACCTTCTTGAAGAAAAATAAACATAGGCTAAACTATCCTTATAAGTGCTATTCTCACCCTCTAAAGCAATTAATTTATACATACTTAAGGTTGCAACATTAGGGTCACCCACATTCTTTGCCATCTTTACAATTTGTTTTTCCAATGCGATAGCTTCGCTCTTGGTACTTTGTGCATTTACACTCAAAAAAGCAAAAAACAGCGATAAAACAATACCATATCTCATCATAAATAATTTAAAATTAGAGACTTCAAATGTAAATAATAAAATCTTAAAAAAAACATAAAATTTAGAGCAAGAAATCTGGTATGGATACTTGATTCTCTGTCCTGTAAATCGCTAAAAACATTCCTGATTAAAAACTTTTACAAAATAATTAACTACACATTTATAGGATCAAAATATAAATCATTTTATTTTTCATTTTTTCGGTTTATTTTTCACCTTTTTAAATTTCAAATATTAAATTTATCATACTGTAATTAAGACTTTTAAATAACAGAAAAAAAAGATACATTAGTAACAAAGAATTTAAATCTTTATCAATATCTTTAATCAAATATTTTGAACTAAAAACAAAATCATCATGAAAAAAATTTGGATGCTTTTAATAGCAATTATTGTTTTGAGTTCCTGTGATCAAAAGAAAAAGGATACACCGGAAAAAACTCAGGAAAAATCACCTGCTTACACTGAATTACAAACAAAATCAAAAACTTTTTTTGGCGAATTACCATTGGTAGCCGAAAATGCAAACAACCCAATAACCGATGAAAAAGTCGCATTGGGAAAAGCATTGTATTTTGATAAAATTTTATCAAAGAACAAAACTCAAAGCTGCAACACTTGCCATAATTTAGATACTTATGGTGTTGATAATTTACCAACTTCACCCGGAGATGGTAAAGGAACTATGGGAACCAGAAATTCACCTACAGTTCTAAATGCAGCACTCCATATCGCTCAATTCTGGGATGGCAGAGAACCTGATGTAGAAGCGCAGGCAGGAGGTCCGGTATTAAACCCTGTTGAAATGGGAATGGCCAGTGAAAAAGAAGTGGTTCAACGTTTATCCAAAGAAGATAATTACAAACAAATGTTTGTAAAAGCATTTCCAGATGACAAAGATCCAATCACGTATGATAATATGAAAAAAGCCATTGGTGCTTTTGAACGTAAACTGATCACTCCTTCAAAATTTGATGATTTTATCAAAGGAGATGATAGCGCTTTAAACAAAACTGAAAAAGAAGGTTTGCAATTATTTTTCGATAAAGGTTGTACTACCTGCCATAGCGGAAATGTATTAGGAGGAAATATATTCCAGAAATTCGGTGTGTTTGGTGATTATTGGGAATTGACCAAAAGTAAAAAAGTAGATGAAGGAAAATTTGAAGTAACTAAAAATGAAGCTGATAAATACATTTTTAAATCTCCTTCTTTAAGAAATATTGCTAAGACACATCCTTATTTTCATGACGGAAGTGTAAAAGATTTGAATGAAGCTGTTAGAATTATGGGGAAAGCCCAATTGAATCATGACCTTACAGATCAGGAAGTTGACAAAATTGTTGCTTTTTTAAATACTTTAACAGGAGAAGTGCCTGCAGAGTTTAAACTATAAATTAATTTTTAAGACCAAGTAGTCAGGGGGTGAATATTTGCACAATGAAAATATTCACCCCCTGACTTATTTGTTTTCAAATACAAAAAAAGCTCCTCGTAATGAGAAGCTTCTGCTTTTGGGTGGAAGACCGGATTCGAACCGGCGACCCTCGGTACCACAAACCGATGCTCTAACCAACTGAGCTACAACCACCATTTTTACAACCATTATAATTGCGGATGCAAATATAATCTATTTACCAACTTCTTCAAATAAAAGAATAAAATATATTAAGAATTTTATTCTCTTTGATCTAATTTAATATAACGATGATAGTTTTAACTAAGTAAATAATACCTTTGTCGTGCTTATATTCTACTAATATCGTTATTTAAAAAAATTGGCATGAAGTATTTTACCACCTTTATTTATGTAGTATTATTTATTAACTTAACTCAATCTTGTTCAAACAAGGATGATCCAATAAAATCAAAGCCTGCTGAACTTACTGATAATGAATTATTAGATTTGGTTCAAAAACAAACCTTTAAGTACTTTTGGAATTTTGCTCATCCTAAAAGTGGAATGGCACGGGAAAGATCTAATCCTAACGCTTATGGAGGCGAATCACCACATATTATAACTACCGGCGGAAGTGGCTTTGGTATCATGGCTATAATAGTGGGTGTGGAAAGAAATTTTATCTCAAGAGAGCAAGCTGTTGAACGTCTGCTTAAAATTACAAATTTTCTGTTAAATAGTGATCGTTTTCATGGTGCATTTCCGCATTGGTACAATGGAGATTCGGGTAAAGTAAAACCTTTTTTTAAAGAAGATGATGGAGGAGATATTGTAGAAACCTCTTTTCTGATACAAGGCTTATTAACTGCTCGCCAATATTTTAACATGATCAATCCTAATGAAAAATTACTTCGTGATAGTATTAACAAGCTATGGAAAGAAGTTGAATGGAGTTGGTATACCAACAAAAAAAATGTATTAATCTGGCATTGGTCTCCAAATTACGAATGGACTATCAATCATGAAATAAGGGGATATAATGAGGCTCTTATTACTTATATTTTAGCCATATCATCCACAACATTCCCCATAAACAAATCCGTTTATCATAATGGATGGGCATCTGGTAGCAGTTTTATCAATGGAAATACATATTACCAAAATTGGAAATTATCTTTAGGTCAGGATTTTGGTGGTCCACTATTTTTCGCACATTATTCTTTTCTTGGTTTAGATCCAAATGGTTTAATTGATAGTTATGCTAATTATTGGATACAAAATGTAAATCATACTTTAATAAATAGGGAATATTGTATTAAAAACCCTAAAAAATTTAAAGGCTATAACTCAAAAAATTGGGGTTTAACGGCCAGTGATAACCACAAAGGATATGCTGCACACAGTCCAACAAACGATTTGGGAGTTATTACGCCAACGGCTTCCTTGTCCTCATTTCCCTATACGCCAGAATTCTCCATGCAGGCATTAAGACACTTTTATGATGATTTTGACCAAAAATTATGGGGGGAATACGGCTTTTATGATGCATTCAATGAAACCGAAAACTGGTATTCAAAAGATTATCTGGCTATTGACCAAGGGCCAATTATTGTAATGATAGAAAACCACAGAAGCGGATTGCTTTGGAATTTGTTTATGTCTTGCCCTGAAATAAAAGAAGGTTTACTAAAACTAAACTTTACAAGTCCACATTTAAATTAAATTCAATTTTTACTTATTTTTGCTTTTTATAGTAACACTAATTCTATCTATCCTAAATATTTTGTTTATGAAGTTTCAATTTATTATTCTTTTTATGTTTTCATTTTTATTACTGAATTGTTCTAAAATTAAAAATGATTCTAAATTTATTGAAAAAGTTAATGGAAGATATTTATTTAATTCTGATGAAGTTATAGAAGTATATTTTAAAGAAAATGAGCTATTTTTTAAATGGAGAGGAGATGATCAAATTCATCCTTTAAAAGTTAATAAAAATACTTTTTTTGTTAAAGAAATGAATGAAAAGATCCAATTCCTAACTAACCCTGATGATGAGCAAGATTATATTGTTTTACTTCCAAAAGATAAAACTAAAGAAGTAGAGTATTTTATTAAAAAAATGATAGGTGATGAAAAGGTCCCTCATGAATATTTAAAAAATGACGAGATAGAAAAGGCCATTGCTGCTTATGCAATTTTACGAAAAAAAGATTCTTTAGATCTTGCCATCAAAGAAAATCATTTAAATTCTAAAGGTTATAAAGAATTGAGCAATAATAATTATAAAAATGCAATCAATTATTTTAAAGTTAATATTGCTTTATATCCCGAAAGTCCTAATGTTTATGACAGTTTGGGTGATGCCTTTAGAAAAAGTGGTGATTCCCTTCAGGCAATTATCAACTATAAAAAATCTTTAGAATTAGATTCAAGTAACTCAAGGATCAAACGTAAATTGAACCGTCTGGAAAATACTGATAAGGAATAATTTATTTAATTCCTGAAACAACCAATTATTTAAGATCATCCAATTGATCAATCGCAACAAAACGCTCAGTTGTAAACCCTTCAGCATATTCTGCGCCAATCATTCTTCCCAGATCCTGTGCCCTATAAGTAATACTATCTAAAAAATTCTTAGTAGCAATTGGTGAACTAGGCTCTTTGCTATTTGGATCATAAAATTGTGATCCATAAGCTTTTACAGCTTCCACCTTTTTATATATAAAATCATTTACCTCCACCACAAAATCAGGTTCTATATTTTTCCACTGTATATAATGATAAACATGCTTTGGTCTCCAGACTTCCTGATTTTCACCATTTTCTAATGTTTCTATTTTTCGCAATCCAGATAAAAAACATGCATCAGAAACCAGCTGACTTCCTTTTGGATGATCTAAATGCCTGTCATCAATTGCATTACAGAGAACAATTTCGGGCTGATATTTTCTGATCATTTTAATCACTTCTAACTGATGCTCTCTGTCATTGACAAAAAATCCATCTGCAAAAGCAAGATTTTCTCTAAGTTCCACTCCCAAAATATTAGCTGCTTTTTTCGCTTCTTTATCTCTGATCTCAGCAGAACCACGCGTACCTAATTCTCCACGAGTCAGATCTAAAATCCCAACTTTCTTCCCTGCAGCAATTTCTTTTGCTATGGTAGCTCCACATCCCAGTTCCACATCATCTGGATGTGCTCCTATGGCCAGAATATCAAGTTTTATGTCTTCCATTTTTTTTAAACTTTTTACTTTAAACTTTCCACTTGTTGTAGTGCTTGTTGCAAATCATTAATAATATCCTCCACATTTTCAATCCCAACTGATAATCGCAACAACTGATCACTAATTCCTTGTTTTTTTCTTTCCTCTTCTGATAACAAACCATGAGAAGTAAGACTTGGCATTAAAATAGTTGACTCCACACCAGCCAGACTCATAGATGCTTTGATCATTTTTAAAGCATTCTGAAATTCTTTTGCATCTAATTTTATATCCAATTCAAAAGATAACATTCCTCCAAATCCGTTCATTTGTGTTTTTGCAATTTCATAATTCGGATGATCTTTTAATCCAGGATAATATACCTTTTGAACGGATGGATGATTATTTAAAAATTCAGCCACAATTTGCGCATTTGCATTATGCTTTTCAACCCTGATCCCTAAAGTCTTGATACTTCTTTCTAACAAATAGCACATAAAATCACTAATGTTACCCCCTAAATTTTTTCCTTTTTGGAATATTTTCTCTATATGATCTTCGGTACCTGCAACTGCTCCGGCAAGAATATCACTATGCCCTCCCAAGTATTTAGTAGCACTGTGTATGGAAATATCAATTCCAAGATCAAGAGGTGTTTGGTTAATTGGTGAAGCAAAAGTATTGTCAATAATTGTAATAATATTGTGTGTTTTAGCAAGATCAGCAATAGCTTTTATATCTGTTATGGACAGCAATGGATTGGAGGGTGTTTCTAAATAGATCACTTTTGTATTTTTCTTGATCTTCTCCTCAAAATCACCCACCTCCACTCCATCCGTAAAGGAAAACTCAATACCAAAGTTTTCGAATTCTTCCTGTACCAGGTTATAAGCTCCTCCATAGATCTCATTTTGAAAAACCACATGATCATCTTTTTTTAAAAAAGCAAATAAAGTAGTACTGATGGCTGCAATACCCGATGCAAATGGCAAACCTGCCTCCGCATGCTCCAGAACAGCTATTTTTTTTGCAATTACTTCCTGGTTGGGAGTATTAAAATATCTTGGATATCGTTTTTTCTCCACATCCATAAAAGGATATGAACTTGCCATAAAAATAGGAGAAACAGCTCCTCCGAATTGTGTATCTTTTATTTCTCCGCTATGAATACAATTGGTATGAGATCCTTTTTTAGTCATAAATTATTTTTTTGAT
>JAOZTG010000259.1 GCA_029939235.1 Flavobacteriaceae bacterium | reverse complement strand
TCTATTGATATTGACATTATTTGCAAAATGGAAAGAGGAACTTTAGAGAATATATTACAGAAAGTGGTTGAGTCATCAAATTTTAAATCGGTTGAGTTAGATAAACACCGAAGTTATCTCCCTGGCGTACCTAAAGCCCACTATTCTTTTGCTTTTGATTCTGTAATGAAAGGAAAATATTCAGGAACCATTCTGTTAGATGTACTAATTGAAGATTCCATTTATCCTGAACTAACTGAAAGACCTGTTCAAACCAATTGGATTGAAACAGATGGAAAGACTTTAGTTACATTACCTTCTATTGATGCAATCACTGGAGACAAACTCACTGCTTTTGCACCCAATACTATAGGTATTCCATATTTCAAAGGCATAGATAATCAGCCATTTTCAATGGAAATATGTAAGCAATTGTTTGACCTAAGCAAACTATTTGAAAAAATTAAGAATATTGGAACTGTTACTACTAGCTTTCAATCTTTTGCCAAACAAGAGATTGAATATAGAAAAACTAATGATCATTATTCAAATTTAACTCCTAACATGGTACTTCAGGATACTATTGACACTTGCCTGATTATAGCTAAAAGAGGAAAGGGTTGCAATGAAGATAAATTGAAATTTATAGAACTCCAAAAAGGAATTAGAGCTTTTGGTACCGGATACTTAATGACAGGCAATTTTAGAATTGATGATGCCATATCTGCTTCTGCCAGAATAGCATTTTTGGCAGCCAAAATATTAAACAATGATTCGTCACCTATTGTATACTTTAATGGTCAAGACATTAAAGATTTAAATATTGAAGAACCTGAATGGAATTACTTAAACCGATTAAAAAGGCAACCAGATAAATCTGGATTTTATTACTGGTACCAAACAGTTCAATTATTAAAAAAATAGCAACCGGTTAAATAAATAATACTATAACTATTTGTTAAAAATTAAACAAGTTATTTTGTTGTAATCAATAATTCAGCTATTCTAATGATTTTTCATAACGGTTTTAGGTCGGTGCTATGACGGTGTAGCAGCGGTGTTACGGCTGTATCACAACGGTGTTGTGACGGTGCTACAACCACGATATTGCGGTGCTACAGTGGTGTTATCCACTTCTTATCAATCTTTCTACAGTTTCTAATCCTAACTTGGATATTAAAAACACCAATGATGAATTATTCTTATCTGTACTAAGAACAATTTTATCAAATAATAACAATTGTTCAAATATTTCAGCAAGTATATTAATTTCTTCATACTTTGATAATCTACTTGAAACACCTAAAAAAGAATTTTTTGTGATTGAATTATTAAATAATATATTTTTCAAAATATTTTATTTATTTGAATGTTGACAATGCTACATAACTCGTTATATACTCACAAATTTAGATGTTTACCATAAAAATTATCTGGATATAGTAAGTTTTAATTGATTATAAATTAATCTAATATATCAAATAATACTATATTTTTTCATCATTTTAAAGGAGTTTTTATAATTGCTATCATGTTTGAATTAAACAGATTCAAATAATCATTTCAATTAATAGGGAAAAGATCGATATCATAAACACTTTTTTTCTACTTTTAAACATAATTAAATTTTAGTTTTTAATACATGGCAAAAAAGAACACCACCAAAGAAGAACCTCTTGAAAAACAGCTTTGGAAAGCAGCTGATAAACTTTCAAAAATTGAAATAAAAGAATGACAATAGTAAAAATTATACAACAACCTGAAGGAAGAAGAATTGAGTTTAAGAAGATCATTCCTACACAGTCCGATTTAAATAAAACTATTGTAGCATTTGCAAATGATGCAGGTGGAGAATTGTTTATTGGAATACAAGATAATCCAAGAGAAATTACAGGAGTTAATGAAGAAGATCTGCTCAACGTAGAAGAACAGCTAAGTAATGGTATCCATGATAATTGTGCCCCTGTTATACATCCCGAAATTTCTTTTATAAAACATAAGGGTTTACACGTTGTAAGAGTAAAAATTTATAAAGGAAGTGATGCACCTTACCACATAAAAAGTAAAGGTATTGATAAAGGAACATACATCAGAGTAGGTTCATCCAATCGATTAGCAAGTGAAGATATTATTGCCGAGCTAAAAAGACAAAAGAGTAATATTTCATTTGACACATTACCTGATTATAACAAAGAAGTTGATCAAATTGATTTACATACTTTTAAAAAACAGTTTAAAGAAAAAACTAACGAAAGTATCAATAGTGTTGTATTAAATAAGTTTGGATTAATAAGCAATAATCAAGGGGAAAAATATCCTACACAAGCTTTAATTTTACTTTCTGATGATGAATTAAGGTTGCGAATATTTCCTTATGGAAAAGTTGAATGTGCTCGATTTAAAGGTACTGTCCCCGGTAATTTTATCGATCAAAAAACCATAGATATACCGGTTAGTTTACAAGCCGAACAAGCTTATCAATTTATATTGCGCCATATTTCACAAGGTTCAGAATATGAAGGAGTATATCGAAAGGATCGGTGGGAATATCCCATTATTGCCCTTAGAGAAGCTATTCGTAATGCAATCATTCACCGCGATTACTCTTTAAAGGGTAAGGATATTAAGATTGCCATATTTGATGATAAAATAGAAATTACAAGCCCAGGTAAATTATTGCCTACGGTTGATTTTAACGAAATGGAAGCCGGACAATCTGATATCCGAAACAAAACTTTAGCTCCCGTTTTTAAAAAGTTAGGGATTATTGAACAATGGGGTAATGGACTACAATTGATTGCCGATGAACTGAAGGCATATCCTGAAATAGAGTTGAAATGGAATGAACCGGGCATTGCTTTTCGGGTTTCGTTTATAAAAACCGACTACGAGCAATTACGGGCAATTGCAGGCGAAAAACAAAAAGATACGGACGATTACGGACGATTACGGATGATTGCGGACGATTACGAACGATTAACATTAGAAGAGCAGAAGATACTTTTATACCTTTTGGATAAAAATAAAATTACCCGAAAGGAAGCTGCTGAACTATTGAACATTGGTAAATCTAAAACTTTTGAAATTTTGACTTCTCTGTTGGCACAAAAATATGTATCTCGAGAAGGGAAAGGACGCAGTACATTTTATACATTAAAAAACGGAAGTGGTGATGAGTGAAAGGAAAGAAAAGAAAGGGTTGCAGAATGAGTCATTTTTCTCTGTTTGCAAAATAAAATTTGTGAAAGTGGCACAAATCAAACCGAAATAGCCAGACCTTGCTGTAAAATATCCAAAATCAAAAGAATTATTCAATTATGCTGATAATATCTATAGAAAATAATTTTTGTTTTATTTTGAACAGCTGAAATTATGCCAAGACACATCCTATCCAAATCCACTTTTTTAAGAGGAATACAATGTGAAAAATCATTGTACTTATACAAACACTTTTATAATTTAAAGGATCCCATTACTCCACAGCAACAAGCCATTTTCAGTCAAGGAACAAATGTTGGTCTATTGGCTCAAGATCTATTTCCGGGAGG
>JAOZTG010000092.1 GCA_029939235.1 Flavobacteriaceae bacterium | reverse complement strand
GAATTGATCATATCTGCAACTCTGGCAGTATGTAAAATAGTATAAAGCGGGTGTGCAGCTCTGTAGGTATCCCATAATGAAAACGTATCATACCTATCAAAACCAACCACCTGTTTCACATTTCCATTTACACCTTTATAGAATCCATCATGATCACTTAATAAAGTTGGAGCGAGCATACTTTGATACATCATCGTATAAAAAATGGCTCTTGCTTCTTTATCAGTAGTTTCTATTTCAATTTTTTGAAATTCATTTTCCCATACCTCTGAAGCTTCATTTTTTATCTGTTCAAAACTCTTACCTGCAACTTCCATTTCAATGGATTTATAAGCTCCCTTTATATTGGAGGTCGCCAATCCAGTTTTAATTACAATTTGCTCATCATCCAAAGTTTGATATCTCAGTTTTATTTTGGTATTCTTACTCCTAACTTCATTAGTTTTAAATAAAGAATCATTTGAAAATATTTCAAATTCCTGAAAAGGTTTTGAAAATTTCATCACAAAATAAGCTCTTTGATCTTTTGCCCATCCTGTTGATTTTCTGTAACCTTCAATGGTGTTATTATCAACTACTTTTATATAAGTATCCGTTGGAGTATCCCAGTTCAAAGCATATCCCAGATCAATAGTAATTTCCGACCAATCATCTTTTGGAAAAGTATATCGATGAACACCAGTTCTTCTTGTAGCTGTAAGTTCTGCTTTAATTCCAAAATCCAAAAGATCGACTGTATAATAACCTGGAGTAGCACTTTCCTTATCATGAGAAAATCTAGAATAAGGCCTGTTACCATTCTCTTTGATAGTTTTGGAAGTTCGACTATTGGTAGGCATCACCAAAATATCATACAAATCACCAGCTCCTGTCCCCGTTAAATGCATATGACTAAAACCACTAATTATGGAATCCGGATAATAATAACCAGCAATCCTGTCCCAGCCTGGGATACCAATATCCGGACTTAATTGTACCATTCCAAATGGGACTGTAGCTCCCGGATATGTATTTCCTGGTCCATCCGTTCCTATAAATGGGTTTACAAAGGAGGTTAGATGAATCTGGTCAACATTTTTCTTTTTACAACTAAATAATAGTGATAGAAACAGTATAAATATCAACCCCAAATGCTTCATAAAACTGTTCTATTTCAAACTATCCTTGGTTTCTTTGATTGCTTTTAAATATTCATCAGTAAGTGCAGGTCCATCAAAAAATGTAACTCCGTTGGCTCCATTATTTTTTGCATACATGATAGCCTCTTTTAATTCTTCTGTAGATTTAAAAGGAGGTATATAAACACCTGTGCTTAATTGTGTATTTTTTCCTTTAAGATCATTTACACCTTGCTTTGTTGCAAAACCGATCCAGTCAATCTCTTCATCATAAAAACCATGATAGATCATAGGATAAACTCTATCAATATTCCATTTGTCCCAGCGTTGGCGCACCATGTGATCAGCCATTTCAGGATAAGGAAAAACTGCAGCTGTTAACTTTTTATTGTATTTATGCACAATGGTGTAGGCATCATCCACTACTTTTTTAATGGCATTCAAACGAAACTGTTTCCATTCCATATCAATGGAAGTATTTTTGCTTTTTAAAGGATTTTTATGGTGTTCTTTTTCAAATTCAGCAATACAAACATCACAGTAACAAAAATCAAATTGAGGAAGTTCTACTTCTTGTTTTAGTTTATATTTTGGTAATAATGAAATAGGAAGAAAAATATCGGAAAATCGAATATAATCCAAGTGAACACTCTCAATTCCCTCTACTTTTGCCAACCCTTCTACAAGTTTTAGAACATGCTCTCTGGATTCCTTGCGTGTTGGGCACAACCATTGGTAATAATCAACATAAGGACGGGTATCAAAACAAGATTTACCTTCTTTGCTAACTGCATACCATTCCGGGTGCTGAAGAGCCACAGAATCACCCGGCCGGTTCATCGCCATGATCCAGGCATGTACTTTTAAGCCTTCTTTTTTTGCAATTGGGACCAGTCTATTTAATAGGTTTGGATCTGTATTCGTATTGATCAGTATTTCATTAATACCGGCATTGCTATACTTTTTAAATTCCTCAACATAAGAACTGTCTGTTCTTTTACTATTTGCTGTAATCCAGACACCAAAATCAAAACTAGGTTTTGCTATGGTAGCCACTTTTTCAACAGTGGTTTTTACCCCTTCTTTAATCTCTTGTTTTGTTTCTTTATCACATGATATAAACACCAAAACTGAAATTAAAATAAATACTTTTAAATAATTCTTCATAATTCTACTTTTTTTGTTTTCCATATTTTCCATCTTCTGTGATATATAAGGTATTTCCTGTAAAGGGACTTTTTAATGAAATCACATAACCTGCAATATGCATCTCTGTTTTAAGAGGTATTACTTCACCATCAACAGTTATAGATTTCGGCACTAAAGTCTTGTTCCAAAAATCATTCTTATTATAATGACTTCGTTGTGCTCTGTATATTTCATATAATTTATACTTTATTTTCTCATCTTTTCCATAGATGAACACATCCTTATCTCCTACTTTCTTTTCTGAAAAATACACATATCCCCAATGTTCAGGTTCATGCATATTGATTACTCCCTGTGGTGACCATACCCAGTTATACTCCGGTAAATATTTTCCTGTTTTCTTATCTTTTTTTCTATGGTATTTGCCATTGATCAATTCAAAATCCCAATTCACTCTAGAAAAATTCACTCTCCAGGTTTTTCCTTTTGGAGAAATTATTTTGTCATCATATGTTTCATTAATTGATTTCCATGGAATTGCAATTTCAATATTCCATTTTTTATCAATATCACTGGGATCATTCAATGTCCCATCAATATGTACAGCCGTTTTTATATTTTTATAATCCCAATTATTCAATACAAGTCCGCTATCTCTGTAAGGTTTAGTAATAAACAGATCCCAAATGGTGTTTAAAACATTCATTTCAAATTCATAATAATTGTGTGTATCCCCATCAGGGTCAATAAAGATCTCAAAATCATTATTGTAAAAAACTATTGCATCCCTTTTGGTAATATCACCCCAAATATGAGGTTCTTCCAATTCTGTATAAAAATAAAAATTAGTATCATCCCATATCATTTTCATGTGTGTGTGATAAGTTGGTTTTTTTGCACCTTCAATATCAATAAAATCATCTGTCCAAGGTACTTTGTCCCATGAACTTTCATTAGCCTTTCCATCAATATGCATCTTTTCATCAGTATGATAAGCAATGTAATTTTTAGGAATATTATTCTTTTGATCTTGTGATCTGACTGTATAATTTAAAACAAGAAACAAAATAAAAAAACCAACCCTATATTTAGATTCCAACATTTTCATACAATTAAGTTTAAAGAGAATTCTCCATTGTAAATTTTACTATTTCACTAATATGCCCAAAGGCTAATGCAACAACCGTATCTGCTGCACCGTAATAAATTGCAATTTTATCCTCTTCAATATCATGCAATGCTGCACAAGGGAAAACTACATTTTGAACATCTCCAATCATTTCATAATCTACCGCCGGACCAAGTAAGTATTCTTTTGTACGGTATTTAACTTTGGAAGGATCATTTTTATCTAAAATAGCTGCTCCCATTGCGTATCTATATCCGTTACAGGTAGTAATCACACCGTGATAGATCATCAACCAACCTTCATCCACAAGAATTGGAATGGGACCTGCACCAATTTTAGTAGTCTGCCAGGCGCTGTCTTCAAATGGAGTTGCCTTCATAACACAACGATGCTCACCCCAATATTTCATATCAGGGCTATAACTAATATAAATATCACCAAAAGGTGTATGACCATTGTCACTTGGACGACTCAACATGGCATATTTACCATTGATCTTTTTAGGAAATAAAACCCCATTTCTGTTAAAGGGTAAAAAAGCATTTTCGCATTGAAAGAATTCCTTAAAATTGAAAGTATATCCAATTCCAATGGTTGGACCATGATAACCGTTGCACCAGGTAATCCAGTATCTGTCGTCAATAAAAACAACCCTAGGATCGTATTTATAATCAGATTCTATCATATCTGTATTTCCTTCTTTCATTTCAATCACCTCATGATCAATCTCCCAGTCAATTCCATTTTTACTAAATCCGGCAAAAATATTCATTTGAACTGCTTTGTTATCACACCGAAAAACTCCTGCAAATCCATCTTTAAAAGGAACTACAGCACTATTAAATATACTGTTGGATGATGGTATATCATAACGGCCAATTATTGGATTTTTATCATATCTCCAAATGATCTCATTATTATTTTTTGGTCTTTCTTGCCAGGGTATATTTTTCATTTTAAAAAAATTTACTATTTTTAATTTGGGATTTTTCTCACTCTGTCTAACCATGTAAATTTTAGTATTAAACTTGTAACAGCAAATATTATAAATACAATTCCTGCTTTTGGATAATCTCTAAATACAAAATAAATTGGCAATAAGATCATGGATGATTGCCATATAATTCCGATAGCAACATTGAACATGTCTAACCAAAAATCATTATTCTTAGTAAAATCAGGATCTTCTGCTTTCAATTCTTTATATATAGGAGTCCACCAACCCCATGGTTTTACATTCTTATAAAATGATTTTAGGGTAACCATATCTGTTGGTTTTGTTAAAAAGGTTCCAAGGAAAGATCCCAGTAATGAAAAACCAAATATCATTGGAAATAAATATATTGCCGGTATACTTATCAATTCATACAGAAAAGAACCTTCTCCCAGATTTGCTTTATTTTGTTCCAAGATAAATTGAGCAGATGCAACAATCAAACCCGCCAGCATTCCCCAAAAATATCCCCATCCATTAAATCGCCACCAGATCCACTTTAAAAAGTTTGCTGCAACATATCCACCAAACAATGCACTGGTGATCCAAAGTGTTAATGAATTGATCGAATTAGCAAAAAAGCCCATAAAAACACCCAAGCCAACTACCAAAAAGGAAGCAATATAACTGGCTTGTATATAATGTTTATCGGTTGCTATTGGCTTAAAGTACTTCTTGTAAATATCATTTACAATATAGGCAGGCCCTGCATTAACAAAGGCAGAAAAGGTAGACATAAATGCCGCCAGTAAACCTGCAAGCAACAAGCCTTTCAACCCGACAGGGATTTGAAAATTGATAACTTTTGGTAATAACAATTCCAATTCACCACCTGAAAGGTTACCATTTATGGCATATCCAGGTCCTAAAGCCACGATAGCAATCACAACAACTCCTGCAATTAAAAGGTATCTTGGAATAAATAAGATCAAATTGGTAAAACCACTCATATAAGCAGCTTCTTTAACTGTTTTTGTAGATAATATCCGTTGAAAATCAAAACTTGGAGTGGGTCCTGCTATACTTGCAAAGAACCCTTTGAACAAAGTCATTCCAATAAAAGCTCCAAACATTTTATAACCTTCTGTATCTATCAGATCATTAAAAGCCTTATAATCACCTGTCCAGTGTTCCCCTAATTCCCATCCAAAGAAAACATTTTTCCACTCTTCTGTAATAATGGCATTTAACTCCACATCACTAATTATAAAAAAGGTGTAAGCAGCCACAATTATACCGGCCAAAACCATAATTAAATATTGTAACACTTCAGTTGCAACCACCGAGAACATACCTCCTTTAATGGTATAGATGGTTGTTAAAAATATAATTATCAACGCATAACTTTGAGCTGAAGTAAGTAATGAATGCCCCCCAAGGATCAAAGTCATATCCCATGGCAGGATTATAGTCATAAATTTACCTACACCTTCAAAGAAATAAGCAATGAATCCAATTGCAGCAACAATAGCAAAAATGGCGACTATAATATGTGAAGCTCTTCCTGCTTTTCCATCACCAAATCTTGTTAAGATCCATTCAGAACCTGTCATGATATTAGACCGCCTGATCCAAACTGCCAAAAACATCATTACAAAGATCTGATTCCAGATTGGCCACATCCACATAAACATAAAACTCTTCACACCATACAGAAAAAGAATTCCTACCATCCATGCAGTACCGGAAACATCAAACATGCCAGAACCATTACTTAATCCTAAGAAATACCATTTAATATCATTCCCTCCTAAAAAATAGGATTTTAACCCTTTTGAAGCTTTCTTTGACACCCAGATCCCTACAAAAAGAGTGATCATTATATAAAGTACAATTATAGAAATATCAATTATATCCATTTTTTTAATTTATTTAAATCCCCCAATATATATTTGGAGAGCTTCCCATTTTAAAATGAAGTGTACCTCCTTCTAACATTTCTTTATGGGCAATACTTGTTCTGTTAAATTCTTTTCCATTTAAAGTTGCTGACTGTATATATATATTCTTATCCGACGTATCATCAGCAATAATTGTAAATATAGTATTATTTGGCATTTTAATTGTTGATTTTTCAAACAATGGACTAGCTATTTGATATTCTCCAGAAACAGGATTGTAGGGATATAGACCCATTGCACTAAAAACATACCAGGCAGACATTTGTCCGCAGTCTTCATTTCCACTCAATCCTTCTGATGTGGCAAAATATTGTGTTTTTAAAATTTCTCTTACCCAATATTGTGTTCTCCATGGTTTTTTGGCAAAATTGAACATATATGCAATGTGGTGACTTGGCTCATTACCATGAGCATATTGACCGATCAAACCTGAAATATCAGCAGAGACATTCTCGCCAGTAATCTCAGAAGATTCGGTAAATAATTGTTCCAGTTTAGTAGTGAAATTTTTGTTTCCTCCGTGTAATTCAATCAATTTATTGGTGTCATGCAAAACAAACCAACTGTGCTGCCAGGCATTTCCTTCTGTATAATCAGCATGTACTCTATGTGCTGAATATTTTGGATCAAAAGGTTCATGCCAGCCATCTCCAGTCTCCGATTTACCCCTCATAAAACCGGTCTCTTTATCAAATAAATATTGATAAGCTTTAGATCTGTTTAAAAAATATTGATAATCTTTTTCTTTCCCTAATTCTTTTGCAATTTGCGCCACACACCAGTCATCATAAGCGTATTCCAAAGTAATTGTAACAGATTCATCTAGAAGATTGTATGGAATATATCCGTATTTTTTATAATATTTCAAACCTCTGTCATCACCCATCATGGTATTTTTCATCGCATAATAAGCCTTCTCAATGTCAAAACCTCTAATTCCTTTTAAATAAGCTTCTGCTATAACAGGAATAGAATGATAGCCTGTCATGGTGTTGGTTTCATTTGCGTATAAGATCCAAACAGGAAGTGTTTTTTTATCTTTAGAATACTCCAGCATTGAATTGATTATATCAGCAACTACACTTGGATCTGTAATGGTTAACAAAGGTTGTTGAGCCCTGAAAGTATCCCATAAAGACAGAGTCGAATATGCAACAAAGCCATTGACTTTTACAATACTGTCATCTTCTTTACGAAATTCACCGTTGAAATCACTAAAAGTTACAGGTGCAATTTGGGTGTGATACAATGATGTATAAAATTTTGTTTTTAGGGAATCTACAGGAGTTTCAACTTCAATTTTAGACAAGTTATTATTCCATGTATTTATTGCTTTTTCTCTTATCTCATCAAAGTTGAATATCCCCTTATGCGAAGCAATATTTTGTTTGGCATTTTCAACACTAACCGATGACAAACCAACTTTTACTTCAATCTCATTCGAATTCACTTCATTGAAAAATAATTGGGCAAATGTTTTTTCTCCCTGAACGATTTTCTGTTTCTGAATATATTTACCATCAGAAATCAGGTCATAATCCGAAATTGATTTTGAAAATTTAATTACAAAAAAAACTTTTTGATTTTTTGCCCACCCTTTGCTAAATCTATAACCCGAAACGGTAAATTTATCTTCCACATTTATGGAGGATTGCATTACTTTATCCCAGTTTATTGCAAAGCCCAGATCAACAATTATTGATTGCTGATCTTTATTTTGGTATGTATACCTATGAAAAGCTGTTCTAAAATCAGTAGTAAGTTCAGCTTTTATTTGATAATCTTTTAAAAACACACTGTAATAACCTGCTTTTGCTATTTCATCATGATGAGAATAAGAAGATCTATACGGAACATGATCTCGGGATTTAACAGGTTTTATTAGATCTATCTTTTTATTTACAGGCATTAATCGAATATCTAATAGATCTCCTATCCCTGTTCCACTTAAATGCAGCTGACTAAAACCGATCATGACGGAATCAGAATAATGATATCCTGAACACCAGTCCCATTTTGATATTCCATTATCAGGACTTACCTGAAGCATCCCAAACGGAACAGTTGCTCCGGGATAGGTATGACCGTGTGCCCCAGTACCAATAAACGGATCTACATAATCAGCAACAGCAATAATACTTTTATCAAGGTTTTTACTTTTCTCTGAAAAATTACATGAAATAAGTAAAAGAGCAATACCCAGACCAAATAATAAATTATTTTTTCTCATCATTAAAAAACCTTTTAAATTATATAAATCAAAAAATCTCAATTGTAATATAAATATTTATAAATTTATCCATTCTAAAAATTTATTTAGACGTATAGCTTCTTAACCTAGTTAAACATCATAAAAAAACAATAATTGCAGAAAATCACTCAAAATATAAATTCAAGATACAGTGGTACATCACGTATTTCTTTAAAACATCATATCATTTTTTGGTTTGTATATTTTGTTTTAAATACACTAAGGTGGGGAAGTTTTTTTAATGACTATGATTATGCTTTAAAAACTGGTATTTTAGGCTTTATGATACATATGTCATTGAGCTATTTGAACATTTATTTTTTAATGCCCAAATTCATTTTTAAGAAAAAATATTTATCCTATATTATTTTACTTATCACTGCCCTTTTTGTCGCATTACTCTTAAAATTTAACCTAACTTATTTATTAATAAGCCATAATGTTTGGCCGGAAGGACCAGAAGTAATTGACCATTTAACAATTAATTACTCTATTGATATGATGATAGGTGAGTTGTATGTGATCACATTTGTCACATCAATCAAGGTTACACTAGACTGGATCTATGAGCATAAACGCGTGACCGATCTTGAAAAAGCACAAATGGAATCTGAACTTTTATTTTTAAGAACTCAAATCTCACCTCATTTCTTTTTTAATACATTAAACAACATCTATTCATTAGCTCTTGAAAAATCAAACAAAACACCACAAATTATATTAAAACTCTCTGATCTAATGCGCTATTTATTATACGAAGCAAGAAATAAACGCATTAGTTTAGAAAAAGAAATTCTGTGTATTCAAGATTATTTAGATCTGGAAAAATTACGATATGGAGAACAATTAGAATTACAAATGAATATAACCGGTGATATTATAGGTAAACAAATTGCACCTCTTTTGTTACTGTCTTTTATTGAAAATGCTTTTAAACATGGTGTTAATAAGAGTATTGGAAAAGTTAAAATAACAATCGATTTTAAAATTACAGATGGTTTTCTTTACTTTAGCATTTCAAATCCAACACCAACAATGGAGAAACAAAATGAAAAGAATAAAAAACCTATTGGGATAGGAATTAAAAATGTCAAAAAACGATTAGCTTTAGGATACAATAAAAAAGATTACAATTTAAGCATTAAAAATAATGATAATATTTTTCACGTGAATTTCAAAATTAAAGTAGGATGAAAGTAAGATGCATGATCATTGATGATGAACCTTTAGCAATTAAAGTAATTGCTAATTATTTAAATCAAATGAATGATTTTGAACTGGTAAAAACTTGCAACAATGCCATTGACGCATTGAATTATTTAAAGGATAACAATATTGATCTTATTTTTTTGGATATCAATATGCCAATAATGGATGGCTTAAGTTTTATAGATAGTCTTGAAACAAAACCATTGATCATCATAACAAGTGCTCATGAAGAATTTGCCGTTAAAACATATGAGCTAGATGTTTTAGATTATTTAATAAAACCAATTTCTTTACCACGATTCATCAAATCATTAAATAAAGTCAATAAGGTCTTGAATCATTTTAAAGGAATAGACATGAAGGAAAGGCCTTTTCTTTTTATCAAAATAGATAAAAAAAAGATGCAAAAAATCTATATGGATGAATTGCTTGTAATTGAATGTTTAAAAGATTATTTAAAAATTATTACTACTACCAAAAAGTATATTATTCACGAAACGCTGAGTAATTTTACAGCTCAGCTTCCAATGGATAGTTTTATTCGCATACACCGATCTTTTACAATTTCTATCGATAAAATAGATACCATTGAAGGAAACAGTATTGAAATTGGTGGAATTAGATATGTTATTGGACGAACATATATTAAAGAGGTGAAAGAAAGGATTTTGAATATGTCTATTTAGAATATTGACTACACATTTATACCATAGCTGAAAATTAAAAAAACTCCTCTTGGATCATCATCAAGTTGATATTCATTATACAATCTTATACTTTTGGATAAATCTTTTGAGTATCATACTCGGGACAGTTACATGATACTTTTTAGTTTTCTTTATAAGTGATTCGGCATCTTTAGGAGAAAAATAACCATGATTCTTGTAGATTTGTATCCGTAAAAAAAGATCAGCCTCATCTAGTTCTGTATGAAATTGTGTTGCATAAATGTTTTTACCAAATCTTATCATTTGAAGTGGACAGCTATACGAACTTGCTAAAAGTGTCGCATATTTCGGAATTGCTTGACAAGCTTCCTTATGCCCAACATACGCCATGAATTTTGCCGGTAGTCCAGCTAATAATTCATCTTTCTTACCCTCCTTCGTAAGTTCAATTTCAGCAGCCCCTATATCTTCTGAATATCTTTCTTTTGACACTTCTCCACCTTGATATTTTACAAGAGAACCTATTCCATAACAAGTACCTAAAATGGGGAAATCTTCTTTAAAAATCCTATCAAACAACTTGTTGAGATCTGCTTCAAAACGCTTTTGGTACGCATATTTAACTGATTCATCATCACTAACATTACTTGGCCCACCACCTAAAATTACCCCTGAATAATCTTCAAGGTTTATCTTTGGTATTCCTTCATTTTCCATTCTTACCCTATACACATCATGCTCTGTCAGCCCACCATATCTTAAGAATGCAGAAAACTCATTATCCGATGCCAAATCAATTGGACGAAGTTGTAATATCAAAAATGGTTTCATAATAAAAAAAAATGTTGTCCTACGATTAAACTACGTTATGGAATTACAGTGATTAAAAGTCTGAACAATACTATGATTAAATATAAAAATTTGTTCTTTCATCCATGGTTTTAATTGTTATGTAAGATAACTCAAGTTTTTAGAAACTATATATGTAAAGATAAGTTATTAATCAATAGAGAGTTTGTTCAGTTAAATTAGAAGTAGTTGCTTGATGATGTATTGAAAAAATAAGAAAAATTTTGGAATTCACTTTCTATTCTAAAACTTTTCGGTGAAATCTGATATTAACAATAAACAGAATGATAAAAACCACCTTAAATACGATTCCACATACAACTAAGAAAGAAGAAATGAAACTCAACTCTTGAGAACGAAAATATATACCTAAGAATAACAACAATAGTCCTAAAAAAAGAATTATTAACTCATACCCTGGTCTATATTCACCACTTTTAGCTTTACTAATTATATAATAAGTTTTAAGTAAAACTCCAACAATAATAAATAAGATTGGTTGATAACCCAGATCAGTATTCACCCGAAGGATAATTCCTATCGCTAAGAGTATAATTCCGGTAAATAACGTCCATTTTAATTTCATACCAGCCTCTATAATTAATTACGTCTTCCCATTTATTACACAATCATTTTTTATCAAATTTAGCCATAAGATAGCAATAAGTTTATAATAAAAAATAGTCAATATCATTGTGCAAAATTATTGAACTCCTTGAATAAACAAAATAGAAAACAATTAACTCCTGAATGATTAATTTGAATAAAACTATCAAAATATTATAGAAAAACAACAATACTAAACAAAATGTAGGATAAAAAGCATACCCATAAAAACAAAAACCTGTAAATCAAATATTTACAGGTTTTATTTGCTCCTCCTCTTGGACTCGAACCAAGGACCCTCTGATTAACAGTCAG
>JAOZTG010000258.1 GCA_029939235.1 Flavobacteriaceae bacterium | reverse complement strand
AAGAAAAAAATGAAATGCCTGTCCGGCATAAGGACATAAAAATAAATATTCCATTGAGATAGCAGTAGAGCTATAAAACTAAATACAATATGAAAATAGGAATTATAATTTGTGATAGATACAAAAAATGTGCAGGTGGAAAATGTTTCAAAGCCATGCAAAACAGAGAAGGAGCTTTTGATATTTATTCTAAAGAAGAAACTTTAGAGACTGTTGGGTACACAACGTGTGGAGGTTGCCCTGGCGGTAATATTGAATATGCACCCGAAGAAATGATTAAAAACGGTGCAGAAGCCATTCATTTTGCAACAGGATTTATTGTTGGATATCCGCCTTGTCCGTACATCTCACATTTTAAAGAATTTATAGAAGAAAAATATAAAATTCCAGTAATAACAGGAACACATCCTATTCCACAAAAATACTATATCACGCACAAAAATTTGAAGACATGGGATTCAAAAGGGTGGGGTGAAATTTTAAAACCTACTTTATGTAATGAAGAATTAAGAAAACAGTACGATTAATATTTTTGATTAAGTATTTGGAATATGCATCAGATAGTTTAATGTTTACCAGAATGGAGAAGCCGATGAAACTATTTTTCAATATAGAAAGAATGACCAGCATAAAATTTTCAGATAAAGAAGTTAATGTTCCCATTTCTAAGGGAATATTGAAGGAAATTAAGGATGTTGCAAAAGGATCAAGAAAAAGGATCTTACCAAAATTAAAGAAAATTTAACGAAGCTTAAAGGATTAATTAAAATGTATAAACATCTATTTGGACCTGTACCTTCCCGTCGGTTAGGCATGTCACTGGGGGTTGATTTGGTACCTAAAAAAGTCTGTTCACTTAATTGCGTTTATTGTGAAGTGGGAAGAACAACAACACTAACAATTGATAGAAAAGAATATATCAAATACAGTGAAGTAATGGAAGAGCTAACAAATTACTTCAATAACAATCCGGATCCTGATTATATCACTTTTTCAGGTTATGGTGAGCCCACATTAAACATTCGTATAGGTGATATTATTCAATTTATAAAGCAAAATAAACCTGATATTCCTATTGCAATTTTAACAAACGGAACATTGCTTTACGATAAGAAAGTAAGAGAAGAATTAATGGATGCCGATGTTGTACTGCCTTCTTTGGATGCTGCAACAGAAAAAGTGTTTCTAAAAATAAATCGTCCACCAAAAACATTAACCTTAGATAAATATATACAAGGATTAATCACTTTTGGTAAGGAATTTAGAGGGAAAATTTGGCTTGAAATTTTTATTCTACCTGAATATAATGATGATGAAAAGGAATTGATAGCTCTTAAAAAGGCAATAGTGAAGATTAATCCGGATTCTGTTCAACTAAATACTTTAGACAGGCCCGGGATAAAGGATAATTTAAGAAGTGCGACAAAAGAAGAATTACAAAAAATCATTGATTTTTGGAAGCTGGATAATGTAGAGATAATTTCAGCACCTCTAGAAAGAAAAGATATACAATCATACAGAAAAGATGCTGAAACAGCTATTATAGAAACTATAGCGAGAAGGCCTTGTACATTGGATGATTTGTCAAAAATTTTAGGATTACATGTTAATGAGATCAATAAATATCTTGATGTATTGGAGGCAGAAAATAAAATTGAGGTAGTTAAATTAAAGCGAGGAATTTTTTATCAAATAATGAATAAATAAGGGTTTACCACGAATTAAAGGAAAAGAACTCGAATTGAAGTATCAAGACTGAAAATCCAAATGAATGATTTATATTTAGGCTTTGAATATTATAAGAATTAAAAATAGTTGCACTCCATTAAAATAACAGTGAACCAAAAACACTAGTATGTTAGACTTAAGAAATAAATTCATAATGGCTCCTGTAAAAACAGGATACAGTGATAAAAATGGTATTGTCACCAAAAAACATCTTACTTTTTACAAAGCAAGAAGCAAATATATAGGAGCTATTATTCCTGAGCCGTTATATTTGGATAAAGGCTTACGCGAACTGCCAACTCAAATGGGTATTGATAATGATGAAAAATTAGAAGGACTAAAAAAATTAACCGATACAATCCATCAGGATGGAGCTAAAGCAATAGCCCATCTAAATCATCCGGGTAGAATGGTCAATCCTAAAATACCCGGAAATTATTTTGTTTCTTCAACAGCTAATGCATGCGAAAATGGGGGAGCCAAACCAATTGGATTAGATACTGTTGGTATGCGGGCAATAAAAAACTTATTTGTTCAGGCAGCTATTAGGGCTGAAAAAGCAGGTTTCGATTATATAGAACTGCAATTTGGTCATGGTTATTTATTTGCTCAATTTATTTCAGCAGCTGTAAATGATAGAAATGATAAATATGGCGGTATTTTTGAAAATAGGATCAAGTTTCCACTTGAAGTTTTAGATGCTGTTAAAAAAGCTTCAAATCTTGGAATTATTGCTCGAATTAGTGGGGATGAAATGACTCCAAATGGGATTAAAATAGAGGAAATGAAAAAGTTCTCAAAAATCCTTTCTAAAAAAGGTGTGGATGCAATTCATGTTACTGCCGGAACAGTTTGTGCTACACCACCTTGGTTTTTTCAGCATATGTTTGTTCCTAAAGGGAAAACTTGGCAATTGGCCGATAAAATTAGAGAAGTTGTCAATATTCCGGTTATTTATGTAGGACAGATAAATGAATTTAAAGATATTGATGAAATTAAGAATCGTGCTAATGGCAATTTTATGGCAATGGGGCGTCCTCTGATAGCAGATCCTGATTTTATAGGTAAATATCTTGGTAAAATTAAAGAGAATGTTCGTCCGTGTCTGGCATGTAGCGAGGGTTGCTTAGGAGGTGTAAAAAGTGGTAAAGGTTTAGGTTGTACCGTAAATCCACTTGTAGGCAAAGAAGATTTTATTCCTGAAAAAACACAAAAACCAAAAAACATTGCTGTTATAGGTGGTGGTTTATCAGGCATGACCGCGGCTATTACTATTAAACAGCGAGGACATGTTGTAACGCTATTTGAAAAGGACAAACTTGGAGGACAATTTAATCTGGCTTTTTTACCTCCTCATAAACAGTCATTGGTAAAAATTATCGATTATTTAGAAAAAGAAATTACCGATAATCATATTGAAGTTATTAATAAAGAAGCAACATTAGATGACTTCACTAAATATGATGAAATATTAATTGCCACAGGTTCAATACCACAAATAGCACCGATAGAGGGTTTAAAAGATTATTTTTGGGCAGAGATACTTGAAGAACATAATATTCCGGAAAATACAAGATCATTAGTAATAGGAGGTGGATTAATTGGAACAGAGGTAGCCAATATGTTACTTTCAAAAAATAACAAGGTTTTTATTGTTGAAATGTTGGGTGAAGTTGCTCGTGGTATGGAAATGATTGAAAGAAAATTAACATTAAAGGCATTTCAAAATGAGAATATAAATATTTTTGTAAACACAGAAGTCAAGAAAATATCTGGAAAGAAAGTTTATATTGAAGGAGAGAATTTTAAGCAAACTCTTGAAGATATTGATC
>JAOZTG010000257.1 GCA_029939235.1 Flavobacteriaceae bacterium | reverse complement strand
AACAACTCAACAGTTTCTGCTCCTAAACCATCAATATTCATTGCTTTTCGACTGATAAAATGCTGAATTCTACCGGTAATTTGTGTTGGACAACCAAATTCATTCGGACAAAAATGCTTTGCATCTCCTTCTTTTCTAACCAGCTCGGTATCGCAATCGGGACAATGAGTGATATATTTTGTTGGCACTGAATCTGTCAGCCTTTTATCAAGATCAATACCCACTATTTTAGGAATGATCTCACCACCTTTTTCAACAAAAACGGTATCCCCTACCCTAATATCCAGTTTTTCAATTTGATCTGCATTGTGTAAAGAAGCTCTTTTCACAATGGTTCCTGCCAGTTCAACAGGCTCAAGGTTTGCCACCGGAGTTATAGCCCCTGTCCTGCCAACCTGATATGTGATCTCATTTAAAACAGTCACCGCCTGCTCTGCCTTAAATTTATATGCCAAAGCCCATCTTGGCGACTTGGCAGTATAGCCAAGTTCCTCCTGATGATCCAAAGAATTTACCTTGATAACAACACCATCTGTTTCATATGGTAAAGTATGTCGTTTCTCATCCCAATGATCTAAAAACTCTAAAATTTCATCAATAGTATTACATACCTTTATTGTTTGAGGAACCTTAAAACCAGCTTCTTTAGCAAACTGTAAAGCTTTATAATGAGTTTTAAAAGGAGGCCTGTCACTTACTACCTGATAGAGCAAACAATCCAAAGGCCGATCTGCCACTTCGGCACTATCCTGTAATTTCAAACTTCCACTGGCTGTATTTCTTGGGTTACGATATGGATCTTCTCCAGCCTCTACCCTTTCCTTATTCATTTGTTCAAATCCGTCAAGCGGAAGAACAATTTCCCCTCTAATTTCAAAGGTATCTAAAGTACCATCTTTTATGATCAGAGGTATAGACCTTATTGTTTTCACATTGGCTGTAACCTCATCTCCCTGAAATCCATCACCACGGGTAACTGCTTTTTCCAACTTTCCATCTTTATAATATAGATTAATGGAAGCTCCATCATATTTTAATTCGCAAGTATATTCTAAAGGTACATCCCCAAGAATTCTCTGTATTCTTGTCTCCCAATCCAAAATATCCTGTTTGGAATAAGAGTTATCCAATGAATACATGCGATGTGTATGTGTAACGGTATTGAAATTTTTGGTTACCTCACCACCAACCCTTTGTGTTGGTGAATTAGAATCAAAATATTCTGGATGAGTATCTTCAAGATCCTGTAACTCTTTTAGCATTATATCGAATTCTTTATCCGAAATAATTGCATCATCTAAAACGTAATAACGATAATTATGACCTCTTAATTCTTCTCTTAATTTTTCTATTCTTTGTTGAATTTCTAACATTCAAATATAGTTACATGTTTAAAAATCTAAAAATAACTATTTTTTTAAATCCTCCCTATTATTTTATTATTTAACATTAATGTCTGGCAAAAAATATAAGATGTAAATAATTATTCCTCAACCTTTACCTCATTCCTAAAGGAAAGGCTGATTGTTGATAATTTTCATCCTTCAGGATCAATGTCAAATTTAATCATTGGTAATCAATCTATGTATTGGAAACATAAGTTCAGACTTTGATTGTCTATTTTAAAGAGTTATCTGGTTAGGCTTGATACTAAATATTAACTGGACAGTAATAATTATTTCATAAAAAATACTTCTTTGTTACATTCTTTTGTTCTTTTATAACATTTTAATGATATATATCACACTTTTATTTGATTTACATTTTTACATTTGACAATAAATACATAATAAACACAAAAACACCATGAAGAAACTTTTGATTTTAGGTGCCGGAACAGCTGGCACTATGATGCTAAATAAATTACATAATGAGTTAGAGAAAGATGAATGGGAGATTACAATAGTTGATCAGTATAAAACACATTATTATCAACCGGGTTTTTTATTTATCCCTTTTGGGATCTATAATAAAAAAGGTGTTACTAAACCTAAATATGATTTTTTTCCTCCGGGAGCTAACGTGATCTTCTCTCCAATTGATAAAATTATTGGTGAAGAGAACAAAGTATTATTAGAAGGTGGTAAGGTTTTAAACTATGACTTTTTAATCATTGCAACAGGTACACAAACCCGCCCATCAGAAACCGAAGGATTAAAAGATAAATTATGGTATAAAGATATTTTTGATTTTTACACCATTGAAGGAGCTGTTGCTTTACATAAAAAATTCAAAGACTGGGAAGGTGGTAAATTGATCATGTGTATTCCGGAGTTACCGTATAAATGTCCGGTTGCTCCAATTGAATTTGTCTGCCTGGCAGAATCCTATTTTACCGAAAGAGGCATGAGAGATAAAGTAGATATATCTTATGTTACATTAATGTCGGGTGCATTTACCAAACCTGTTGCATCTAAAATGCTGGGAGATCTGCTGGTAGAAAAGAATATAAAAGTTGTTCCTGATTTTTATTTAAGTCATGTGGACAATGAAAACAAAAAAATAATTTCTTATGACGAGCAGGAACTGGATTTTGATATTTTAACCATTGTTCCTGTAAATATGGGAAGCGACATGATTGAACGCAGTGGTCTGGGTGATGACATGAATTATGTAAAAACAAATAAACACACCTTACAATCAGATGCATTTGAGAATATATTTGTGATTGGTGATGCATCTAATATTCCTACATCTAAAGCAGGATCCGTAGCACATTTTGCAGCAGAGATCCTGATGGAAAATCTCTTAGCTGCTATGGAAGGAAGAGCTTTACCTGCTTCATTTGACGGACATGCAAACTGCTATATTGAAACCGGATATGGCAAAGGTGCATTGATCGATTTTAATTATGAAACAGAACCCCTTCCCGGAACATTCCCTTTGCCGGGTATTGGGCCGTTTGGATTATTAAAAAATACCAAAATGAACCATTATGGAAAGATTCTTTTTAGATGGATCTATTGGCATATTTTATTAAAAGGAAAAGAATTACCAATTGAGGCTGATATGACAATGGCAGGAAAAAAACGTGTTTAATCTAAATAGTGATTTGTAATGGAAGACAAAAATATACAGTCGCAAATAGATGCACTCGATAAAAAACTGGACTTGATCTTAGGCTATGTACATCAGCAAAAATTAAATTCAACAGTTGTTGAGGATTTGGTTAGCGATCTAAGCATCATAGGTAAAGATGCATATGACTCAACAGTAGAAGAACTTGACAAAAGACAAGTAGAAATTGAACCATCAGAGCTTACGGATTTAGCCGTTACCTTTTTAAGGAATATTGGTAATATCAAAAAAGTAATGAACCTTTTTGAAATGGCAATGGATTTGGGCGATGAAATAGGACCAATTGCCAATGAGGCAATTATAGATTTTACCAAACAATTAAACACGTTTGAACAAAAAGGCTACTTTGCCTTTATCAAAGAAATTGGACCAATTATAGACAATATTGTTACAGGATTTAGTCCAAAAGATCTTAGAGAGCTGGCAGACAGCGTTGTAACAATCCTATCCATAGTAAAAGAAATGACACAACCGGAGGTACTTGG
>JAOZTG010000256.1 GCA_029939235.1 Flavobacteriaceae bacterium | reverse complement strand
TTGTGTATTCTTCATCCCAGTCCGTATAGGTCAATTGAAGGGGATCAAATTTTTTAACAAAAGTGCCATCTGTTTTTCTGGATTGAAAATATTGGGTTTCCGGATTCCAAACATTTTTATAGTTTTTGGATTGTTTGGTGAAGAACAGATAATCATTTTCATGATTTAATTCTTTAGCAAGCAAAGCAATAGAATAATCTGCCCATGCATATTCTAAAGTTTTTGCAACAGATTCATCACCCAGTTCATCCGGACAATAACCATATTTTATATAACCTTCAATTCCTCTTCTTCCTGATGCCTTAGAACCTTTTGGAGTTGGAGCTAAGGCAACTTCTTTCATCGTTTTATAAGCAAGGTCAATATCAAAATCTTTAATACCTTTTAAATAAGCTTCTGTAATAGTCATATCTGCAGGTGAACCAAGCATGGATCCGGTATAACCGTTTCCGGAAGGCCATCTGGGTAAACTACCACCTTGTTTTGCAATTTGAATTAAAGAGACCATCATATCTCGTTGCTCCTCTCGGGCTATTAAATTAAACAGAGGATGGATCGTTCTAAAGGTATCCCATAAGGAAAGGTCTGTATAATAATTAAATCCGGATGCCCGGTGTATCTGATTGTCAAATCCAATGTAATTTCCATTTACATCATTGTAAAGAGTTGGCATTTGAAAGCTTCTGTAAAGTGCACTGTAAAAAATTCTTTGCTCTTCTTCTGTGCCTCCATTTATTTTTATCAAGGCAAGTTTATCTTCCCAGCTTTGTTTAGCTTTTTCAACTATTTTATCAAATGATTGATCACCAACTTCTAAATCCAGATTCAATCTGGCATTTTCAATACTCACATAGGAGATTCCTACTTTTACATTTAGTATTGGATCATTAAAACTCAAATTTATGATTAAATTGTCACTGGTAGCAATTTTACTGTTTTTTGCATAATTTATTCCATCCCAAATTCCAAAAGCAGAAAATTCCTGATCGAAGTGAGCAACAAAATAAATCTTTTGCCCTTTATATCTTCCAGCAAAAGTTCCGAAAGTTCTCACCGAGCCTTCTATTTTGTTTTGATCAGGATAGATGGTCACATTTGCATTTTTGGCACCTCGATCTCCTGTAGAATTACTTATTTTTATCAGGATACTTTTGTTTTCCTTTTCCTCAAAAGTATATCGATGCAATCCTGTTCTTTTAGTAACAGTTAATTCAGAAAAGATATTTTCATCTTTAAATTTCACACTGTAGTATCCAGGAAAGGCAGTTTCATCCCCATGAGAAAAATGATGATAAAAGTCTTGCTGATAGTCAATATCAGAAGAAAGACTGGAGGTAGGCGTAAAGAGAAAATGTCCACCATCTGTTGCTCCTGTTCCTGCAAGTCGGGTATGGCTAAATCCCAGCATTCGGTTATCACCATAATAATAACCGGATGTGTTTAGTGCCTTTTTATCCGGAATTAATAAGTTGTTTTCCGGAAATAATGAAATAGTCTCCGGACTTAAACGAACCATTCCAAAAGGAACAGTTGCACCCGGAAAATTCATACCACATACCCAGGCAGGAAAACCACCGGTTCCAATAAAATTATTGACAAATTTACCATATGGATCAGGGGTGAAATATTCATTTGAGTTTGTAGGTTTAGGATCTACAATACTTGTATATTTTAACCATGCTCCAAATATTATAAGGAGAGAAATGGTGATTAATGCTCCCAGTATATAAAAAAAATATTTTATTATTTTTTTAAAGAAAGATCTCATTTCTTTTAAAAGTGTTTATTTTGTGATGGTGAATTGATCAACAATCTTACCTGCTTTGTTATAAGTAGTATAATTTAAAACATTTTTATCAATTGCCATATGTTGATAGAATTGTCCTTCACTAAATCTAACTTCAGCATAGGGTTCTTCACCTATATCTCTATTTCTACTTTTTGTTCCAATAGAAATAGTATAAACGGTCCCATCTTTATGTGATTCAACAACCTTACCATTATTCATTGGTTTTGAGCGCATATAGTAATGAATATGCCCAGACATTACCATATCAACATGATATTTGTCAAATATAGGATTCCACTCTTTCTGATATTCAAAATAAGGTTCCTCAAAATTGTATGGAGGGAAATGAAACATTACAAATTTCCAGATAGCTTTCGTGTTTTTCAGCTGATCTTCAATCCACTTGGTTTGATCTTCCATAGGATGGGTTGAATCGATCATTAAAAATATAGCATTTCCATATTCAAGCTTATAGGTGCTTTCGGGATGTACTTTTTCAGGTCCGTTTTTTGGAAGGCTAAAAATCTGATAATACATCCAGGTTCCTAAACCATCCTGGCGATCATGATTTCCAGGCATAGCCATAAGAGGTTTATAGGAAAATACATCTTTGGTATACCCAAAAAATTCATCCCAGTCAGTTCTGTATAATCCTGTTGTGACAAGATCTCCAACAATGGAATAAAAAGCAGTTTCAGGGTGTCGTTTGTTTGCATCCTGCAACATTTCTCCCCATTTTGGATCTTTGTGTGTATCACCAAACCAAATAAAGGAGAATTTTTTCTGATCTTTCTCTTCGGTTTTAAAACTTCTAATATCCGACCATGCATTACCTTTTTCGGAACCAACTTTGTATTCATATGTGGTACCGTCTGTTAAATTCGTTAAGTTTGCTACAAACCTATTGATATACCGGTCATTATAAAGCATTCTATCTTCCATAACAGAGGATTCTGCTTTGTTTGTTAAAGTATCTGCTTTTCCTTTTATCCAATATTTTACCAGGCCATCTTCAATTTCAGTATTAGTTCTCCATTGAATATCTATGGAGTTTACAGGATCTTTGCTCCAGGTGAGTAAGATCTGATCCGGAATTTTAGAGGAAGGGAAGCTTGTTTTACGAAAAGCACCTTTCACATGTGCTTCCCGTGCTCTTCCTCTTACAGTTGTGAACAAAACCTGACCTTCCAGTTCTTTCGGATATTCAGTAATCTTTAGTCCATCCCAGTCGTGGTAAGTAAAAGCTCCTTTTGTCATCACTTCCAAAGAATATTTTGAAGGATATGGATCGATTATTTTTAGTTCATCACCCTTGTTTTTTGCTCCAACGGTTATAAAGTAAATAGTTCTATCCATATCAAATCCCGGAATCCCTAAATTCACCCAGCCTGTATCAAATTCTTTTTGCCAAACCTCGTATTCAAATACATCATTTTTTACTTTTTTGCCTGTGTTTTTAAAACCTGATTCTTCCAGCCAAAATGGTATTGTACGCTGATTAACATCCCTCATTAAAGAAACAATTACAGGAATATTTACTTTAAAATACTGGTATTTAGTTGCAAGAACCTTCTTTTCCTTTTCGGAAAGAAATTCAAGCATATAAGCATCATTAATGGTGTCATATTGATCGGGTGAAACTTGTTTATACAATCTGGTAATCACATTGTCCATTACATTTTTTACAGATAAATTCTCTTCTTGTTTTTGCTCGTTTTTACATGATATCATTAAGAAAAAAGATAGAACCAGGTATTTTAAAAGTAGTTTTTTCATAA
>JAOZTG010000255.1 GCA_029939235.1 Flavobacteriaceae bacterium | reverse complement strand
AATTATAAAGTTTGATTATATTCCCATTTTGATCTTTACCTACAAAATATTTTGCTTTTTCACCAATTTCAAGTCCGTTGGCTTCCTTTACATTTCTCATAATCCAATATTATTTTTTACTCTTTGACGGGTCAATTTGATATCAATTACAAGAAACTATGATTGTTTACTTATTTTCATTTTTTTTAGAAATATTCAGAACATTTCTAAAAAAAAACAATTTTAGATGATTTTTATCAATTTTAGTATTTACTTATGAAGTATATTTGCAAAAAATTTTAAAGTAATGAGTAAAGCAATATATATAGCAACCAGTGAACCGGAAAGTGGAAAATCAATTGTGTCGTTGGGTTTGATGAGAATGATTTTGGGCCGAACAAAAAAGGCAGCCTATTTCAGACCAATTATTGATGATGGGCTTGCAAATAAGAGAGACAATCATATTGATACTATGCTAACACATTTTGATCTGGATATGGATTATGATGAATGCTATGCTATGACCGGTGAGGAGCTGATACATAAAAAGACCGAAGGAAAAGATGGAGAGATCCTGGATATTATTATCGAGAAATATAAATCTCTTGAAGAAAAGTTTGACTTTATTTTAGTAGAAGGAACAGATTTTTCCGGAGAAGGTCTTTTTGTTGAGATGGATATTAATATATTGATCGCTAAAAATTTAGGTATACCTGTTGTAATTGTTAGTAACGGGAAAGGTAAAACCAAAGAAGAAATTGAAACCAACGTTCATCTGGCTTATGATGAGTTCAATGACAAAGAAGTTAAAGTTTTAGCGGTTGTAACCAATAAAATTAATCCTGATTTTATTGATGTTATTCAAACATCTTTAAAAAGAGAATTACCGGATAGCGTATTTATTTATTCAATACCACTCATTAACCAATTAGAAAAACCAACGGTTCAAGAAATTGTAGATGAATGTGATGCAAAAGTATTGGTAGGAAAAAGACATTTAAATAATCAAACTGGAAGTTTTGCAGTTGGTGCAATGCAGTTAAGAAATTTTATCAAACGAATTGAAGAGAATAGTCTGGTTATCACTCCAGGTGATAGAGCAGATATTATTTTGAGTTCTATTCAGGTGAATAATTCAGATAATTACCCTAAAATATCTGGTATTGTTTTAACCGGAGGGCTTAAGCCTGATAAAGGAATTTTAAAATTGATCAAAGGATTAAGTAATCTGGTACCAATTATTTCAGTGAAAAACGGAACTTTTGAAGCTGCAAATAAAATTGGATCCATTCGTTCACATATCTATGCAAACAACAAGCACAGAATTTATAATTCACTAAGTACATTTGATAAGTATGTGCATATTGATGATTTTTCAAATAATCTTATTGCATATCAGCCTGAGGGAATTACACCAAGAATGTTTCAATATAATTTGGTAACAAAAGCCAAGAAAGATAAAAAACATATTGTTTTACCGGAAGGAACAGATAAAAGAATTGTACGTGCAGCAGCAAGAATAATTGCCTTAAATATTGCTGAAATAACATTATTAGGTGATGAAAATGAGATAAGAAAAGTGGCATCAGAGAATGGGATTCAGCTTAATTTTGAAAAGGTGCATATTATAAAGCCATGTAAATCTAAAATGTTTGAAGATTATGTAAACACTTTTTACGAATTAAGAAAACATAAGAATGTCAATTTAGATATCGCAAGAGATACGATGGCAGATGTTTCTTATTTTGGAACAATGATGGTTTATAAAGGGGATGCTGATGGAATGGTTTCCGGAGCAGTACATACTACACAACACACAATTCGTCCGGCATTACAATTTGTAAAAACAAAACCAGGTGTTTCGGTTGTATCTTCTGTATTTTTTATGTGCCTGGAAGACAGAATTTCTGTTTTTGGAGATTGCGCTATCAATCCAAATCCAACTGCTGAACAATTGGCAGAAATTGCAATTTCTTCAGCGCAATCGAGTAAAGCTTTTGGAATCGAACCAAAAGTGGCAATGTTGTCTTACTCTTCAGGAAGTTCTGGAAAGGGAGAAGATGTGGAACGTGTAAGAAAAGCAACTGAGATCGTAAAGGAGTTACATCCCGAACTGAAAATTGAAGGACCAATTCAATATGATGCCGCTGTGGATATGGGAGTTGGAAAACAAAAATTACCCGATTCTGAAGTGGCTGGTCAGGCAAGTGTATTGATATTTCCTGATCTGAATACAGGAAATAATACTTATAAAGCAGTACAGCGTGAAACAGGAGCAATTGCAATTGGACCAATGTTGCAAGGTTTGAATAAACCGGTAAATGATCTAAGTAGAGGGTGTACTGTTGATGATATTTTCAATACGGTTGTAATTACTGCTATTCAGGCACAGTAAAAAGAAAAAAATATACCAACAATTCAATTGATAAAAAATGAAAATATTAATTATAAACTCAGGTAGCTCTTCTATAAAATATCAACTTGTTGATATGCCTTCAAAAAATGTAATTTGTTCAGGAATGGTGGAACGAATTGGATTGGAGAATCCAATGATACACTATAAATCAAATGAGAATAAATTAGATAAGGTAATGCATATTCCAGACCATCATATTGGATTGGAAAAAATGGCACAATTACTTTTGGATAAAAAAATAGGAGTATTAAGAAATGTTGATGAAATTGAAGCAGTTGGTCATAGAGTTGTGCATGGAGGAAGTGCTTTTTCAAAAACTACCCTAATTGATAAGAATGTAAAAGATAAGATAAAGGAACTTTTTGAGTTGGCTCCATTACATAATCCACCTAATTTTGTAGGAATTGAAGTAGCAGAAAAAATATTTCCAAAAGCGAAACAAATTGCTGTTTTTGATACTGCATTTCATCAAACAATGCCAGAAGAAGCATATAAATACGCCATTCCAAATAAATTTTTAGAAGAGAATCAAATTCGTGTTTTTGGCTTTCATGGCACCAGTCATAAATTTGTATCAGAAAAGGCTATTGACTATTTAAATAAAAAGAACAGTAAGATTATCACCATACATCTTGGTAATGGGTGTAGTATTACAGCTATTGAAAATGGTAAAAGTGTTGATCATTCATTAGGTTTTGGTCCTATGAATGGTTTGATCATGGGTACTCGCAGTGGAGATGTTGATCAATCGGTTATTTTCTATTTGGTAAAATCTCTTGGTTATTCTATTGATGATGTGAATCGTATTTTGCAAAAGGAAAGTGGTATGTTCGGTTTAACCGGATATAGTGATCTACGTGATATTGAAGATGCAGCTGAAAAAGGAGACAAAACCTGTAAGGTTGCTTTAGAAATGAACGCTTATAGAATAAAAAAATATATAGGCTCTTATGCCGCTGCTATGAACGGACTGGATGCCATTGTTTTTACAGCCGGAATTGGAGAAAATTCAGATGTTATTAGAAAATTGGTTTGTAGTAATATGGATTTTTTGGGTATAGACCTTGATCTGGAAAAGAACAGTGTTCGAAGCAAGGAGATCAGAGAGATCAATACTCCGGATTCTAAAACAAAAATATTGATCGTACCAACCAATGAAGAGATTGAGATCGCAAAGCAATCATATAA
>JAOZTG010000016.1:22820-33689 GCA_029939235.1 Flavobacteriaceae bacterium | reverse complement strand
GATTCATCTAAAAATGATCCGGTTTTACGAACAATGGGTTTTCTTGGTTCAGGTTTTGAACAAGATGATATAACAAGAAATACTAATAAGAATACTATATTTTTAATCATATTTATTGTAATTCACTTTTATACAAAGGTAAAATATCCAAAAATTTTGCAATGGTATTATCCAATGACTCTTCACTTCTCCCTCCGGCTGCATTGATATGTCCACCTCCGTTAAAATGATTCCTGGAAAATTCATTGACAGAAAAATCTCCTGACGACCTAAGCGATATTTTAATGATACCTTGTTTTTTATCTTCAATAAAAATCGCTGCAAATATCACATTTTTTAATGATAATGCATAGTTTACAAACCCCTCAGTATCACCTTTTTTAAAATTATTTTTATTTAATTCACTTTGAGATAAAGAAATATAAGCAGTTTTATATTCTTCAACCACTTTCATATTTTGTAATGCTTGTCCAAGTAATTGTAAACGATTATAGGAACTAACATTATGGATCTTGTTATAGATCTCAGAATTATTTGCTCCTTTATCTAATAAATTTGCAACAATACGATGTGTTTCACTGGTCGTTGCCGGAAATCTGAAAGAACCGGTATCTGTTAAAATTCCTGCATACAAACAGGTTGCAATATCAGAATCTATTTTTTTCAGGTCATCTAATTTATCAATAAACTGATACAACATTTGACAGGTGGAACAAACGGAAGAATCTGAATAAGTGAATTTTGCAAAATCCTCAGGTTGCTGATGATGGTCGATCATTACATACATAGGATCCAACTTCTCTAAAGCCTGGTACATCCTGTCTCCTACCCTGTGCAAAGCATTAAAATCAAGTGTAAATATAATTTCAGCTTCCTGTAAAATAGCTGTTGCATTTTTAGTATCGCTTTCATAAATAACGATCTGATCCTCTCCCGGCATCCACTTTAAAAATTCAGGACAATCATTAGGTGAAACTACCGTTACCTTATGATCCAGTTTTAACAAATAATGATAAAGTGCTAAACTTGAACCATATGCATCTCCATCAGGATTTCTGTGAGGAACAATTACAATGTTTTTTGGCTCAGAAAGTATCTGTTTAATGTTTTGGAAATCTTCAAAATTCATAGGTTGCGAATATACTGTGAATTATTTAAAAATTTAAAAATGAAGGATGAAAATTTTAATTACAAAATTCATTAGTTTTATAAAAAATATCTAATCATGAAATTGCAATATATATTCCTTTTTATAATTCCTTTGATACTGTTTTCCTGCGAAAGAAAAAAGAATAAAAAAACGGATAAAAAACTACTCCCCGAAAAATATACTCTTGCATTTGGCTCCTGCAATAATCAATTCATACCCAACACTATGTGGGCTGAAATACTAAAAAACAAACCAGATATTTTTATCTGGGGAGGAGATATTATTTATTGTGATACCTATGATATGAAATTTATGAAAAAAAATTATGAAATACAGAAAAATGATTCTACTTACCAGGATTTCACGAATAAAGTAGAGGTTATTGGTACATGGGATGATCATGATTATGGAATAAATGACGGAGGAGTTGAATATTCAAAAAAAGATAGTGTGCAACAAATATTTTTAAACTTTTTTGATGTTGAGCCAAATGACCCGAGAAGAAGTCGAAAAGGAGTCTATTTTTCAAAAAAGGTCAAAATAAATAAACATGTTATCAATTTGATATTACTGGATACCCGATATTTTAGAAGTGCTTTAACAATAGATCCAAGTGGTAAAAAACGATACATTCCTAATAAAATGGGAGAAGGAACTTTTTTGGGTGATAAACAATGGGAATGGCTGGAAAATGAACTGAAAGATTCGAAATCAGATTTTAATATCATTGTGAGCAGTGTTCAATTCTTATCGTTTAAACACGGATTTGAAAGCTGGGGTAACATGCCTCATGAAGTGGAAAAACTAAAAGAAATGATTGCAAATTCAAGAGCTAAAGGTGTGATCCTATTATCGGGAGACAGGCATATTGCCGAAATATCTGTTGATAGTATTCCAGAAATTACTTATCCTTTAATTGATGTAACCTCCAGTGGACTAACACATAGTTATACTTCATTTAGTGGTGAAGAAAACCCATATAGGATTGGCGATGTAGTTTCTGATAAGAATTTTGGGATATTAAAATTTGACTTTAAAAGTAATATTGTCACTATGGAAATAAGAGGAGAAAACAACAATCTTTATGAAACTTATTCTCAAAAATATTAAAATTATAGCCTTGCATTTTGAATTTAAATCAAATGTCGTTATTTTTGTACAAATTATTAAAACAACATAATGGCAACAAATAGAACATTTACAATGTTAAAACCTGACTCTTTGGAAAAAGGAAATACAGGTTCAATTTTAGAAAAGATCAATGCTGCAGGATTTAAAATTGTAGCAATGAAACAAACGCAAATGACGGTAAGAGATGCACAAACATTTTATGCTGTACATAATGAAAGACCATTTTTTAATGACCTGGTTGAATTTATGACTCGCGGACCTATTGTAGCAGCTATTTTAGAAAAAGAAAATGCTGTGGAAGATTTCAGAACTTTGATTGGTGCTACCAACCCGGAAGAAGCTGCAGAAGGAACTATCCGAAAATTATTTGCTGATTCAATGAGCGAAAATGCTGTACATGGTTCTGATAGTGATGAAAATGCTGCCATTGAAGGTGCTTTTCACTTTTCAGGAAGAGAGGTTTTTTAGATAGAAAAAAATAGATTCTTTAAGATCCGATATAAAAACATCGGGTCTTTTTTTTTATATTAATTTTACCGTTTTAATAGTAATATGAACTAAATGATCATTTAACATTTTTACGATCTTATCTTTTCCATAACTCAATTCTTCACGTAAAGGTGCCGAACTCAATTTAACGATCAAAGTGCTTTTACTAAGCAAAACCGATTCTGTATAAGTCATCACCCCTTTGCCCATAATATCTTCCCAGGCCTCTTTAACCAAGATCTGATCCATACCTTTTTGCAGTTTATTTTCTTTCAGCATTCCGGGTATCAGATCCTTGATCTTAAAAGTATCGTTTTCTCTTTTGGCCATAAATTGAAATATATTTTATTTTTTTCTTTGCACTTTCGCAGAGTTTACACCTTATCAATTACTTCATTTGACATGCTTTATTTAGCTCAATTCAAACATTTTATAACTTTGTTTTGTTCTTTTAATCAAATGTTCAGTTCTTTCCACATGTGTATCTGAAATAAACAATTGACCAAAATCTTTATGATTAACCAAAGCTAATAATTGTCCTACCCTATGATCATCTAACTTATCAAAAATATCATCGAATAATAAAATTGGTTTCAATCCTGCTTTCTTCTTTATAAAATCAAACTGGGCTAATTTCAAAGCAATTAAAAAAGATTTTTGCTGTCCCTGAGATCCTGTTTTTTTAATTGGATAACCATTTATTTTAAATAAAAGATCATCTTTATGTACTCCAACAGATGTATATTGTAAAACCCGATCTTTTTCTAAATTATCTTTCAACAAATCTTTAAATTCAATTTTACTCAATTGTGTTTTATATAACAGATCTACTTCTTCAATAAAATTTTCATCAAAATCCTTGCTTATGATATGCTGGTATCTCGATTGAAAGATCGGAACAAATTCTTCAATAAATTTCTCTCTTTTTGTAAACAGTTCTTCTCCGTAACTGATCAGTTGTTCATTATAAATTTCAATATTTAGTGCATCAAAAGTATGATTTGCTGCAAAATATTTTAATAATGAATTTCGCTGAGATAATATTTTGTTATAATTGATCAGATTCTTTAAATAATCCCTGTCATTTAAAGATATAATACTATCCATATATTTTCTGCGAAGGTCACTACCTTCCATTATCAAATCAGTATCAGAAGGTGAAATAATAACCAAAGGGATCAATCCAAAATGTTCAGATATCTTTTCATATTCTTTACCATTCCGTTTGATAATTTTTTTAAGTCCTTTTTTAAAACTACAATTTACGTGTTCTTCACGATCACTCTTATCAAATATCCCGTCTAAAACAAAGAAATCTTCTCCGTGCTTGATATTTTGCCCGGAGATACTATTGAAATACCCCTTGGTATTTGCCAAATAATAAATGGCATCCAACACATTGGTTTTCCCAACTCCATTATTACCAACCAAACAATTAATTTTGCTGTCAAACTCAAATGATTTTGATGCAAAATTTTTATAATTGATGATAGATAATTTTTTTAAATACATACGAAATGAGTAATTTAAGCTTTAAATTTAAATAATTTCATAATTATTAAAGACTAAATTGTTGTGTTTCAAACAAATATCACAATCTCTTGAGAATGCAATAATTCCTTACAAAAAAACAAAAATTAAGTATAAATTAGGTTATAATTTTCAATAAAAATTATACTTTTGCCAAATTAATTTAATATACCAATGGCTACATATAAAAAAAGAGGAAATAAAGTAAATAAAGGAGCGAAAGTTAACATTGAAGATCAAAGTACTACCGCAGAAGTTTTTAATACTTTAGATGAAACTGCTTCCAAATCGGAGCAATGGGTTGAAAAAAATCAAAGAATTATTTTTATTGGATTGATCGCTGTTGCAGTGATTATTTTAGGATATTTAGCTTACAATAATTACATTGTAGAGCCAAAAGAAATTGAAGCTGCAGATGAGCTTGCATATCCAAAAGCATATTTTGAGCAAGCGCAAAGAAGTACAGTTGCTGTTGATTCTTTATTCAGTTTGAGTTTGAATGGAGCTGACGGAAAATACGGCTTGATCGATATTGTTGATAATTATAACAATACCAAAGCAGGTAATCTTGCAAAATATATGAGCGGTATAGCTTATTTAAAGACCGGAGATTATGAAAACGCAATTAAATATTTAAATGATTTTTCATCTGATGATGAAATGCTTGGTGCATTGGCATTAGGGAATATTGGTGATGCTTTTTCAGAAATCAATCAACCGGAAGATGCTCTAAAATATTATGCGGATGCTGCAAATATCAAAGACAATAATTTTACATCTCCATTGTATCTGTTTAAAGCAGGAAATGTGGCAATGGAATTAAAGAAATTTGGTAAAGCGGAAGATTATTTTAAAAAAATAAAAGACGATTATTCAAAATCAGAAGAAGCGAAAGGAATTGACATTTATATCCAAAGAGCTCAGATTGCAAATAAATAAAGCTATAAACTAATGGCTACAACTAATTTATCAGCGTACGATAAAAACACGATCCCAAATGCGAAAGATTTTCGATTTGGGATCGTTGTTTCTGAATGGAATAGTGATATCACCTTCTCCCTGCAAAAAGGAGCTTTTGACACCTTGATCAAACATGGAACAGATGCTAAGAACATTACAACTGTTTATGTTCCCGGAAGTTTTGAACTTGTTTATGGCTGTAAGAAACTGATACAAAGTGAAGAATTAGATGCTGTCATTGCTATCGGAAATGTGATCCAGGGAGAAACCAAACATTTTGACTTTGTTTGTGAAGCGGTTAGTCAGGGGATCAAAGATATTAACTTTCATTTGGATGTACCTGCTATTTTTTGTGTTTTAACAGATAACACAAAACAACAATCCATTGACCGTTCAGGAGGCAAACACGGAAATAAAGGTATTGAAAGTGCTATTGCAGCGATTAAAATGGCTGAACTTCGATCAAGTTTGAAATAGTTCATTGTCAATTCAAACCTTTTATATTCTTTTAAGCATCGTTTATTTTTTAAATTTCTAGGTTCATCACAATAGGATTTAACATAACTTTATTTGAATAACTTATCATATTTGAGTAAATTTGTATAGCCTACAAAAACACAAGTGCTATGTTTGGAAATGCTTTTAAATCAAGAGCTCATTATGTGTATAACTACAAACCTCGTTATTACGACGAGCGCAAAGAGCGTATTGAAAAATTAAAAAAGCAATATGCAAACAAAGAAGATGAAAACACAAATGGACTTCCCCGAATCACTATTTCAAAAGATACATTAAAATCCGACTGGCAACGTCAAAAAAAAATGGCATCCAATAGTGGTGTAAATCGTAGACTAGCCATTATTATCGCTATCTTAATTGGTATTTTAGCTTATCTTTTTGAATTGCATAAACTTTTTTAATGAAGGATATTATTCAATTACTCCCTGATAATGTTGCAAATCAAATTGCTGCAGGAGAAGTGGTACAACGCCCTTCCTCCGTAGTGAAAGAATTACTTGAAAATGCTGTTGACGCATCAGCAACTTCTATTAAACTTATTATTAAAGAAGCCGGGAAAACACTTATTCAGGTAATAGACAATGGTGAGGGAATGAGTCAAACAGATGCGCGCCTTGCTTTTGAACGTCATGCTACATCTAAAATTAAAACTGCCAATGATCTTTTTGATCTGCATACCAATGGTTTTCGTGGTGAAGCCCTGGCATCTATTGCTGCAATTTCTCATGTTGTTCTAAAAACCAAACAAGAAGGAACAGATCTGGGTGTACAGATAAAAAATTATGGTGGCGATATCATTTCCCAGGAAATGGTGAATACCCCGGTTGGTTCCAGTTTTGAAGTAAAAAATTTATTCTACAACATTCCGGCCAGACGTAATTTTTTAAAATCGAATATTGTTGAGACTCGACATATTATTGAAGCCTTTCAACGGGTAGCATTCACTTACCCAAATATTGTTTTTAGTTTTTATCATAATGATAATGAGATCTATAACCTTCCGGCAGGAAGATCTAATTCACATTCAGGTAACCTCCGACAACGTATTGTAGGGATTTTAGGAAGCAACAGCAACGAAAAACTGGTTCCTATTGAGGAAAATACCGATATTTTAAAAATTCAAGGGTTTATTACAAAACCCAATTATTCCAAGAAAAGTAGAGGAGAACAATTCTTTTTTGTGAACAACCGTTATATTAAAAGTGCTTATTTAAATCATGCGATTACAAGTGCCTTTGAAGGCTTGCTAAACCATGGTTATCATCCCTCCTATTTTTTGTATTTAACAGTCCCTGCCAAAAGTATTGATATCAATATTCACCCTACCAAAACAGAGGTGAAATTTGATAATGAAAAAGATCTTTACGCAATTATCCGATCAACCGTCAAACACGGTCTCGGACAATATAGCGTAGCTCCCATACTTGATTTTGATCGTGATGCAACATTAGACACACCTTATTCATTTAAAAGTAAATCAACGGGCAAAACACCTTCTATTGAAGTCGATCCTGATTTTAATCCATTTAAATCAGATCAAAATTACAATTATAAACAAAACAAAAGGGAAGTACCGGCAAACTGGGAAGCTCTATATTTAAAGAACAAAGAAGACAGAAAGATCATTGAAAATATAGAGGTTGAATCTGAAAATATTAGTAAGCAGTTATTCGATGAATCGGAATTTTCTAATTATTCAACCTATCAAATTCACAACAGATATATTGTAAGTTCTATCAAATCGGGTATGGTTCTAATTGATCAAAGTTATGCTCATCAGCGAATCTTATATGAAGAATATTTGACCAAGCTAACCATTGAGGATTTTGGTAATCAACAACTTTTATTTCCACTTAAAGTGAACTTAAACAAAACAGATATCTCTATTGTAAAAGATATACAAAATGACCTTCAAATTGCTGGTTTTCACGTATCAAAAATCCTGGATGATGCCATTGTTTTAGATTCAATTCCTGGAACCATCACAGAAAATGATGTAAATGCAATTCTGGAGGAGATCATTGACAGTATCAAAAATGAAATTCCGGAAACCAATTTTAGCCAAATTGATATCATTGCAAAAAGTCTGGCTAAAAGTCTGGCCATTCGCCCGGGAACAAAATTAAACTTTAAAGAACAGGAAGATATTTTAAATAAATTGTTTCTTTGCAAAGAACCAAATTATACTCCCTTTGGAAAACAAACCTTTGTAACAATAACTTTAAAAGAACTTGAAGACAAATTCAACTAAAAAATCATGGGAAAATTAACTACAGCTATTAAAAATCTGATCATTATAAATGTTATATTTTTTGTGGCTGCTCAATATGTAATGCCTCAACTACAAAGCATACTTGCTTTATATTTTCCTGAAAATGAACATTTTGGATTTTGGCAATTTGTAACCCATATGTTTATGCATGCAAACTTCATGCATATTTTATTCAACATGTACGCTCTTTGGGCATTCGGATCTCCTTTAGAACAAATGTGGGGAAGTAAAAAGTTTTTATTCTTTTATTTCTCTGCCGGACTTGGAGCTGCATTTATTTATACAGGTGTTAATTATTTTCAATTCAATGGTATTTATAACCAACTGGTAAACGCTGGAATAAGTTCAAGTGATGTTCATCAATTGTTGACTACAGGAAGTTATAATACCGATATTTTAAAAGTTGTATCAGAACAAAAACTAACTGAACTATATCATATTTATAACACACCTGCTGTTGGAGCATCCGGAGCTATTTATGGAGTTTTAGTTGCGTTTGGCATGTCATTCCCAAATGCAAAACTCGCCTTGATCTTTTTCCCGGTTCCAATTGCTGCAAAATATTTTATTCCTGTTTTAATTGGTTTGGATCTATTTTCAGGAGTAACCGGATTCTCTTTGTTTAGCAGTGGTGGTGGTGTCGCTCACTTTGCCCATGTGGGAGGAGCAATCATCGGCTTTATCATGATGAAATACTGGCAAAAAAATCAATTCAAACGCTGGGATTAGTTCAATAATGAGAAAATGACTCAATGTGCAAATTAATTAATAAAACTTTAAACAAAATAATTTGAATAACTGGATAGAGGATATCAAAAATAAATATCAATCAAGTAATATTGCTGAAAAACTAATCTTTATCAATATTTTTGTTTTTATTTTTACTTTTGTTTTAAATACATTTTCTTCTTTGTTTAAAGCAGGAGGAAATTTTATTATTGACTGGTTTGCTTTATCCCCTCATTTCAATGAATTACTTTATAAACCGTGGACCATCATCAGTTATGGATTTATTCATAGTGGTTTTTTCCATATACTCTTCAACCTTATTTTTTTATATTATATAGGAAATCTGTTTTTAAATTTTTTCAACAAAAAACAGTTTTTGACCTATTATTTTTTAGGGATTATTTTTGGAGGTTTGATCTATATTTTGAGTTATAATTATTTCCCGCTTTTAAAAGATCAACAAGCCGTACTGGTAGGTGCTTCTGCAGGTGTAACTGCTATATTGGTTGGTTTGGCAACACATGTACCACACTATGCACTTCGATTCCAATTTTTTGGAAACATCAAATTAATGTATATTGCAATAGGTTTTATTGTTTTAGACCTTATTCAAATACCTGACGGTAATGCAGGAGGACATTTGGCCCATCTGGGTGGAGCTCTTATTGGATATTTACTTACGCGATATTTTAACAAAGGCGAAGTAATAATTCTCAATTTTGAAAATCTATTCCAAAAAAAAGAAAAACCATTAAAAACAGTTTATAAAAACAAACAAAATACCAAGAAAAGAAAAGAAAATCCCAAAGAGCATCAGGCTAAAATTGACAGAATACTGGATAAAATAAGTAAATCAGGTTATGATACGCTAACGAAAGATGAAAAAGACTTTCTATTTAAGGTTGGCAAGAATTAAAAATATTTCCCCTTGAAAAATTTATCATTTTTAAATAAAATCATTTTTTTAGTAAATAATATTTTTGCTTTATTATTTATAGCTTCCTTTGCTGAGCCCTATGTTTCTCCTAAGTCATTTCCATTACTCTCTATTTTAAGTGTGGCAGTACCACTACTTATTTTCATTCACGTTTTATTCATTGTTTACTGGTGGATCATTGGAATGAAAAAACAGTTTTTTCTATCCGCATTCATTATCATTCTGGCAATTGCTTTTTCCTATTTTCCTTATAAATTTAGCGGAAAAGATGTGATTAGTGGTAATAGCTTTTCGGTGATGAATTTTAATGTCCGGTTATTTAACCGATATCACTGGATTGATAATAAAAATATTCCTTCTAAAATATCCGACTTTATTGATCAAAATGAACCTGATATTCTGGCTATTCAGGAGTATTATCCTTCCAAAGATCTAAGCATCCATTTACCTTATAAGTACATTGAATACAAAGGAGAAAAAAAAGATTTTGCGCAAGTAATCTACTCCAGATACAAAATTATTAATAAGGGCTCCTTAGACTTTAAAAACTCTTCTAATAATGCCATTTACATTGATTTTATCAAAAACAGTGATACGATAAGAGTGTATAATTTACATTTAGAATCATTGGGATTAAAAGAAAGAAATATTGAAATAAACGGATTAGATGAAGATGAATCCAAAAAAATAATCAAAAGGTTAGAAGCGGCATTCATCAAACAACAGTCTCAGGTAGAGCAATTTATTGAGCATAAAAATAATTGTAATTACAAGGTCATTATTTGTGGTGATTTTAATAATACTGCCTATTCATGGGCATATCATCATGTAAAAGGTGATTTAAAGGATACATTTTTGGAAGCCGGAAAAGGATTTGGTAAAACATACTCTTTTTTAAAGTATCCTTTACGGATCGATTTTATTTTAACCGATAAAAAGTTTAAGGTAAACCATCATCAAAATTTTGATAAAGATCTATCCGACCACGAACCTATTCTTGCAAGATTAAGTTTTTAGTAGATAGCTTCTTATATCTTTTGGTTCTTTTTTCTAATAATGTAGAATAACTATTTGCATGTCCTTGATTATTAGAATCAACTCAAAGTTTTCTTTGAGAAACTTTGTGTTTTCTCTGAGCACCTCTGTGGAATA